>NZ_LXJQ01000020.1:0-90472 GCF_001728925.1 Pseudomonas sp. 1D4 | reverse complement strand
GAACCTAGAGGCTATGACCCACACGAATTAAAGTGGGGCACCATTGGCCAAAAGAGTGGCGGAAAGTTTGACTTGTGCGGATGTGAAGATGGCAGAATTGTCGTGAAACGCTGGGGATGTAAGGGTAATGATGAGCCAGTAGATACTGGCGCGAGGTGGAAATGACGAGCACAGTATTGGTCAGGTTGATCGTGGATACTGACTCTGAAAAAGACATGCCAGCCACCGAGGTTGCGGCGGCGGTCAGTCGCGACTTTTATCATCCGGAAATTCTGGATGAACTTATAAGAGAGGTTTTTAACTCTGCTCTAGAGAAAAGATACGTCGCTCAAATTTCCGAGCTTAATAAACTAAAGCCAGAAGTAGGGGTGTCTATAAGATCCGATGAGGGAATACGGCCGTCTTTTCATCTTTCATGGGAAACTCTTTGCTTGATAAGCGAGGCTGGGGCTGAGCTAGACTTTGATCCGTATGTGTTCTAATGCGAAATGAATAACACCCAAACACCGGCCTCGCGCCGGTGTTTTTATATCGGCCGGCCTATTGCTCAACAGCTCCACGAGCTGGCTCGCGTGGGGCCGTCGTGCTTTGCATTATCCGTGCATCATCTTTGCGTTATCGGCGCATCATTTCTGCATCATGGTTTAGGTTCTGTACGAAAAGTCGGCGCGGGTAGCTTTACCGCCATGATTGGCTGGAGGCCCACATGGCAAGGCGCTACGAATTCCCGGATGCGAGGCGGTAGTTGATCAGAAACCTGGTTTCCCCTGAACACAAGATGGGCCGACCGGGTAGTGATGATCGGTTGATGCTCGATGGCATCTTCTGGACTCTCTGCTCCGGAACGGCCTAGCGTGACCTGTCGGTCCTTGACTGGCGAGACGAGGGCACGTTTGACCGAGTCTTTGAACGACTGCAAGTCCGTGAGCTGACGATCGATTCGTGCCTGCTGAGTTCCAGATTTCCTTGCTTCCGATCCTTCTGATGGCCCTACAGACCAATACGGATAACTTCTATCCCGGAACTGGCTCCCTCAGTGCAACTCCTCATACCGCTCCAGCGTATCCCGCGCGATCTGTCGGCCCAGTTGGATCAGCTCCGGTGCTTTGTAGAACTCGAAGAAGCGGCAGACGCGCTTGGGCACGTTGATGAGGATGTCCGGCGGGTAGCCGGCGATCTTGTACTGGGCGAGGGAAGTCTGCATGACTTCGAAGCTCTGGTTGACCAACTCCAGCAGGGAGGCGGGGCCGACGCTGGCGACCACCTGGGAGCCGCTGGCCGAGCGTGGGGCGCCTTCGCTTTCCGGGGCGGCGGCGGGTTGCTGGGCCTGGGGGCGGGCGCTGTCGTCGGTCCACGGGTTGGGCAGGGCGGCGAGGGTGGCGATGGCGTCGGGTTCCTCCTCATCGCTGCGGCGGCGGAAGGGCAGGCGATCGCCCAGGGAGCTGATGAGCTGGTCCAGGCGCCCCTTGAGGGCGGGGGAGCGCTCGATCACCGGGAGCTGGTACTGCTTCTGGTTGGTGGCGTTGAGGTTGACCGCAATGATCAGGTCGCAATGGCTGGAAACCACCGGGACGATCGGCAGCGGGTTGAGCAGGCCGCCGTCCACCAGCATCCGTGAGCCCTGCATCACCGGGGTAAAGAGGCTGGGGATGGCCGCCGAGGCGCGCATGGCCTGGTGCAGGCAGCCTTCCTGGAACCAGATTTCCTGCTGGTTGGTGAGGTCGGTGGCGACGGCGGTGAAGGGGATGGGCAACTGCTCGATGTCGATCTCGCCGACGATCTCGCGGATGCGGCCGAACACCTTTTCCCCGCGGATGGCACCCAGGCGGAAGCTGACATCCAGCAGGCGCAGTACGTCGAGGTAGTCGAGGCTTTCGGTCCAGTCACGGTATTCGTCGAGCTTGCCGGCGGCGTAGATGCCGCCCACCACGGCGCCCATGGAGCAGCCGGCGACACAGGCGATCTCGTAGCCCCGCGCCTCCAGCTCCTGGATCACCCCGATGTGGGCATAGCCCCGGGCCCCGCCCGATCCGAGCACCAGTGCGACACGTTTGCTCATGCTGCTGTCATCCGTTTCTTTCAGAATGCACCAGACAATACCTGTCGAGTCCTAGGGCAGCCAAGCGGCGGCGGAGTATTGCGTGACCCCGTGGAATCTTTTGGCAGGGTGGTCAGTCTGAGTAGACTGATGGCCATTTCCCATGCAGCCGAGGAGGAAAACCATGAAAGCCTGGATCAGCCTGTCCCTCGTTGCCTTTGCCCTCGTGGGGTGCGCTGGCAAGACGGCGTACCGCGAGAGCTGCGGCAGCCAACTGGATGCCGCCTGGCGCGAGCTGGACCTGGCCAAGGCCGAGGGCTTCGCCGGCACCGTGAGTTACTCCAAGGCCCTGAGCCTGCTGACGGCGGCCAAGACCCAGCAGCAGTTCGAGGGATTCCAGGGCTGTACGGAGAAGGCCGAGAAGGCACGCTTCTACATCCGCGAATCCCGCGCTGGCCGCTGAAAACCCTTGGGTGAACGAGCCGGGGCTTGCCCCGGCTTTTTTGTGGTCGCGAGCACGCCATAGGCAATGCCTATCGGCTTTATCAAAGAAATTTCTTGTTTAATTTGCCGGGTGATTTCTAATATCCAAGCCGTTGCTTGGATAAAGGCCATGGAGAGACGCCTGATGACGACTGCCACTTCTTCCCCGGAAACCCTTTCCACCGCCTCCTGGGGCGATCTTTTCAGCGGGCGGAACGGCCTGCTGGCCGTTGCGCTGACTGGCAGCGTGGCGCTGCACGCGATCAACGTTCATATCGTCACCACCGTGCTGCCGTCGGTGGTGCGTGAGATCGGCGGGCTGGACTGGTACGCCTGGAACACGACCCTGTTCGTGGTGGCGTCCATCATCGGCGCGGCACTGTCGGTGCGGGTGCTGGCGGGCCGCGGGCCGCGCGGTGCCTGCCTGGCGGCGCTGGCCTTGTTCAGTCTGGGCACTATTGGCTGTGCCACGGCGCTGTCGATGCCATGGATGCTGGCGGCCCGTGCGGTCCAGGGGTTGGGCGGGGGCCTGTTGGCGGCCCTCAGCTATGCGCTGATCCGCGTGGTGTTTGAACCGCCGTTGTGGCCCCGTGCGGTAGCGCTGGTGTCAGGCATGTGGGGCGTGGCGACGCTGTGCGGGCCGGCGGTGGGCGGGCTGTTCGCCGAAGCCGGGCACTGGCGCTGGGCGTTCTGGTCACTGTTGCCGGTGGCGGCGGCCCAGGCCCTGCTGGTGACGCTGCAGCTCGGCCCGCGTGAGCGTGGGACTGGGGCACCGCCCCGGGTGCCGGTGCTGCAGATCGTGCTGCTCGCCGCCTCGGTGCTGGCGGTGGCCACGGCCAGTCGCGCCGGGCACCTGGCCTGGCAGGGGGCCGGAGTCGTCCTGGGGCTGGCGCTGGGGGCCCTGGCCCTGCGGGTGGATCGCCAGGCGCGGGTGCGCCTGCTGCCCAGCGGCAGCGCATCCCTGGGCGCGCCCCTGGGGGCTGCCTACGCTTGCGTTGCGCTGTTGCTGGTGGGCACCACCACCGAGATCTTCGTGCCGTACTTCCTGCAGGTGCTGCACGGCCAGACGCCGCTGCTGGCGGGTTACCTGACGGCGGCGATGGCAGCCGGCTGGAGCATCGGCTCGCTGACGTCCTCGGGACGCGAGGGGCGCCAGGCCAATGGCCTGCTGCGCAGCGGTCCGCTGTTCTGCGTGGCGGGCCTGGCAGCGTTGGCGGTGGTGCTGCCCCTGGGCGGTGACTGGAGCGCATGGCTGCGGACGCTGCTGGCTGCGTTGGCGCTGGCGGCGGTGGGGGCTGGGGTCGGCATGGGCTGGCCGCACCTGCTCACCCGGGTGATGGCCCTGGCTCCCAAGGGTGAGGAAGACGCTGCGTCCACCGCCATCACCACCGTGCAGCTCTACGGCATGGCCATTGGTGCGGCGGTGGCGGGGCTGGTGGCCAACGCGGCCGGCCTGATCGAGCCCGGCGGCGAGGCCGGTGCGCGGTCGGCGGCGATCTGGCTGTTCAGCGGCTTCATCCTTGCGCCGGCCCTGGCCGCCTGGCTGGTAAGGCGCGTGGCAGAGCGCTGAGACGGTTGCGTCGGGCAGGCGAGGGCGGGGCATAATCCGGCCTCGCCTTTGCCGTTGCCGGAGCACCTGATGCAACTCGACTTCTCCACCCTCACGCCCCTGGAGGCCTATCGCTGGCTGGCCTCCACCGTGACCCCGCGCCCCATCGCCTGGGTCTCCAGCCTGTCGGCCAGTGGTGTCGCCAATCTGGCACCGTTCAGCTTCTTCCAGGTGATCAGCGACGACCCGCCGACGCTGATGGTCAACGTCGGCAGCCGCGATGACGGCAGCCTCAAGGACACCCTGCGCAACGTGCAGGAAACCGGCGAGCTGGTGATCCACCTGGTGCCGTTCGCCTTCGCCGAGGCGATGAACGCCACCGCTGCATCGCTGGCGTACACGGTGAGCGAGTTCGAGGCCTGCGGCATCGAGCACGAGCCGTCGCTGCGGGTGGCGCCGCCCCGGGTCAAGGGGGCGCCGGTCGCCTTCGAGTGCCGCCTGCTGGAGGCGCAGCCGTTCCCCCGCGACAACCCCAACTGCCACCTGATCTTCGCCGAGGTGCTGCTGGCCCATATCGATGACGCGGTGCTCACCGAGCAGGGGCGCGTCGATACCCAGGCGCTGGACCTGGTAGGCCGCCTGGGCGGCAGCGCCTATGTGCGCACCCGTGACCTCTTCAACATGGTGCGACCCACCTGACCCGCCCGGCCCCGCACTATTGCGGGGCCTTTTGCACACGCCTGTGCAATCTCGACCGGCTTCTGACGCCGCGACTTTGACGACCTGCCGCCGAATGGTCTGAAAGCGACCTCCGCATATCCAAAAAAACCAGCTAGCGTGGGATTGGCGCGGTCATGGCTTGTCGCTAGCAGGGGCGCGCTCCTAAGTTCGCGCTGTTGTTCGGGATGGCGAGCGCGTCGACCCGGTTACCGGCATGGAGGGAATCGGCATGGCAACGGTGGTCCAACGGGGTATGGCCAGTCTGGGCACGGCGGCTAAGCTGGCGCTCGGTTTCGGCGTGGTGCTGGCGCTCACGGCAGTGGTGGCGGCCACCGGCTACCTGGCGCTGCGCAACGTGGCGGCCGGGGCGGCGCTGCTGGAGCGCATGGACGTCCTGAGCAGCGAGGTGCAGCGCATGCGCCTGGTGGAGAAGGACTACGCCCTGAGCGGTGACGCCAAGCACGCTGAGGCCCTGCGCAAGGCTACCCAGGCGCTGCTGGAGCGCAACGACGCCCTGAAAGGCGAGGTGGGGGCTGCCAGCCGCCAGGCCCTGGACGAAGTGGCTGGGGCGGTGGACGGTTACCGCGCAGCCTTTGACCGCTACGTGGAGCTTTCCGACAACATGCGTTTGTCGCTGGAGGCGGCCAACTGGCTGGTGGTCAGTGCGTCCAACAGCCTTGACGTGCTGCAGTCGGGACTCAACGAGGACGGCATCGACCTGCTGAAGAGTTCCCAGGGAGCAGAAGGAGCCGACATGGTGGCGCAGGGGGGCGAGATCAGCCGCATCTACCAGTCCCTGCTGCTGGCGCTGAACCAGGCTCGCACGCGCCTGGAACAGAGCCGCAGCACCGGGGAGGCTGCCGATACCCAGATCCAGGAAGCGCTGGACGCCCAGAAGCTCGCCACCGAGCTGCGTGATCGCGTGCAGGACCCGGGTTACGCTGCCGTCCTCACCGAGGTGATCGGCAACATCGACTCCTTCAACGAACGCCTGCGCGAGTACACCGAGTACCTGCAGCAGCAGAAGCGCGAATTCCATGCGCTGTCCGCCGGGGCCGAGGCCATGGTCGCGGCCGTGCACAAGGCACGTGACCACCAGGAACAGGCCATGCGGGATCAGCAGCGAGGCAGCTCGATGCTGATTCTGGGAGGCAGCGCGCTGGCGCTGTTGATCGGCCTGGCAGCGGCGATGCTCATCGCGCTGCTGATCGTGCGGCCGCTCAAGCGGGTGATCGAGGTGGCGCAGCAGATCTCCGCCGGTGATCTCAGCAGTGACATCGAGGTGGGCCGCAGCGATGAGGTGGGCCAGTTACTGGAGGCCATGCGCAACATGTCGACCAACCTGCGGAACATGGTCGGCCAGTTGCAGGGCGGGGTGCAGCAGATTTCCAACTCGGCCCAGGCGCTGTCCGCCGTCACCGAGCAGACCCGCGTTGGGGTCAACGGGCAGAAACAGGAGACCGATCAGGTCGCCACCGCCATGAGCCAGATGACCGCCACCGTGCACGAGGTGGCACGCAACGCCGAGGCCGCTGCGGCCTCCACCCAAAGTGCCGACACCCGTGTGGCCAGCGGCAACGAGGTGGTGCGCCAGAGCCGGGGGCGCATCGACCAGTTGGCCCAGGCAATGGAGGTCACTACCCAGAGCATCGAGCAGCTCAGCCAGGAGGCGCAGAGCATCGGCGCTGTGCTGGACGTGATCAAGAGCGTGGCCGAGCAGACGAACCTGCTTGCGCTCAACGCTGCCATCGAGGCGGCGCGGGCTGGTGAGCAGGGCCGAGGTTTCGCCGTGGTGGCCGACGAGGTGCGGGCCCTGGCGCGGCGTACCCAGCAGTCCACCGCCGAGATCGAACGGCTGATCGGCACCTTGCGCGAGGGCGTGCGCCGCTCGGTGGAGACCATGCACCAGAGCGAAACCCTGGTGCAGAAGACCGTGGAGGACGCCAGCCAGACCGAGGCGGCACTCAACGGCATCGCCGAGGCCGTGTCCACCCTGCACCAGATGAACCAGCAGATCGCCGCTGCTGCCGAGCAGCAGACGGCTGTGGCCGAGGAGATCAACCGCAGCGTCACCAGCATCCGCGACATCGCCGACCAGTCCGCCGAGGCGATGGAGGAGACGGCCACCTCCAGCACTCGCCTGGCCGCTCTGGGGCGGGACCTGCAGGCGATGGCTGCGCACTTCAGGTTGTGACCGGACCGACGTTTCCGTGATCGCGCGGCCTGTCGACCCGCGCTTTCATGAGCAAATCTTGCAAGTCCCTTTGCCAGCGCGCCGGGCGCGGCTAGCATCGGCCGATCGTTCATGGAGCCTGATATGCGAACCCGACTGGATGCCTGCCTCGACGCCATCAACCAGGTCCTGCTGGGCAAGGAGGTGCAGGTCCGCCTGGCCCTCACCTGCCTGCTGGCGCGGGGGCACCTGCTGATAGAAGACCTGCCCGGCATGGGCAAGACCACCCTCAGCCACACCCTGGCCAAGGTGCTGGGGCTGAGCTTCCAGCGCATCCAGTTCACCTCCGACCTGCTGCCCGGCGACATCCTCGGCACCTCGGTGTTCGACAAGGACACCGGCCAGTTCGTCTTCCACCCCGGCCCGGTGTTCGCCGAGCTGGTGCTGGCCGACGAGATCAACCGCGCCACCCCCAAGAGCCAGAGCGCCCTGCTGGAGGCCATGGAAGAGGGGCAGGTGACCATCGAGGGCGCCACCCGGCCGCTGCCCGATCCTTTCTTCGTCATCGCCACCCAGAACCCGGTGAGCCAGGGCGGCACCTTTGCCCTGCCGGAGTCGCAGTTGGACCGCTTCCTCATGCGCCTGTCCCTCGGCTACCCGGCCCGGGCGGCGGAGAAGGCACTGCTGCTGGGCGAGGCCCGGCGCAACCTGCTGCCGCGCATGGAAGCGGTGCTGGACCACGCGGCCCTGGCCGCGCTGCAGGACGAGGTGCCCCGCGTGCGCGCCAGCGATGCTCTGGTGGACTACGTGCTGCGCCTGGTGGAGGCCACCCGCACTCACCCGCAGTTCGCCCTCGGCCTCTCGCCACGGGGCAGCCTGGCGCTGCTGAGTGCGGCGCGGGCCTGGGCACTGCTGGCGGGGCGCGACTACGTGATCCCCGAGGACGTGCAGGCGGTGCTGCCCTCGGTGGCCGGCCACCGCCTGCGCGAGCGCGCCGACCCCGCCGGCCACGGTGGCGGCACGCTGGTGCAGTGGCTGCTGCGCGAAGTCCCGGCACTCTGATGGCCGGCGGCATCCTGCGGCCGCGCTGGGACCGCTGGCTGGCCCGGCGCATCCCCCCGGCCCACGAACTGCGCCTGGACCAGAAACGCATCTTCATCATCCCCACCCGTACCGGCGCAGCCTTCGGCGGTGCGCTGGTGCTGATGCTGCTGGCGGCCATCAACTACCAGAACAGCCTGGCCTACGGGCTGACCTTTCTGCTGGCCTCGGTGTTCATCCTTGCCATCCTCCACACCTACCGGAACCTCTCCGGGCTGGTGCTGCGGGCGGCCGGCGCCCCGGCGGTTTTCGCCGGCGAGCAGGCGCGCTTCAAGGTGCGCCTGGAGAGCCGCCGCCATGCCCACGAGGCCATCGCCCTGGGCTGGCCGCCCGAACCGCTGCAACTGCAGGACGTGCCGGCCAGCGGGGCCACCGACTGCGAGCTGAACCTGCCTGCGCTCCAGCGTGGCTGGCTGCGGCCCGGTCGCCTGCGGGTGGAGAGCCGCTTTCCCCTCGGCCTGCTGGTGGCCTGGAGCTGGGTCGACCTCGACCAGGCCGCGCTGGTATACCCGCGCCCCTTGCCCGGCGACCTGCCCCTGGCCGCCGGTGGGCGTGCCGATGCGGAGGAGGAGGGCGTGCGCGTGGACGGGCGCGGTGCCGACGACTTCCAGGGCCTGCGGCCCTACCAGCCGGGTGACTCCCGCCGGCGCCTGCACTGGAAGGCCTACTCCCGGGGGCAGGGCCTGTTCATCAAGGACTTCGCCGCCCTCTCCGGAGCGGACCTGTGGCTCGACCTCGCCGGGCTGGAGGGTGACCTGGAGAGCCGCCTCTCGCTGCTCTGCCATTGGGTGCTGACCTTCACCGAGCGCGGCCAGCCCTTCGGCCTGCGCCTGGGGGGCCTGGAGCTGCTGGCCGATGTCGGCGAGCCCCACCGCGACGCCTGCCTGCGCGCCCTGGCGCTCTACGGGGTGGCGCCATGAGCGTGGAGCAGCCGATTCCGCGTATTGCCCTTACCTGGCTGCTGGTGGCCCAGGTACTGGTGATCGTCCCGCACCTGGTGCACCTGCCGGTGTGGATCATCGGCCTCTGGGTGGTCTGCGCGGCCTGGCGGGTGCAGATCTTCCGCATGCGCGCGCGCTACCCCAATGCCCTGGCGAAGATCCTGATGATGCTGGTGGCCGCTGCCGGCGTGGTGCTGTCCCGGGGCAGCCTGATCGGCCTGGACGCCGGCGCAGTGCTGCTGGTGGCGGCCTTCATCCTCAAGCTGGTGGAGATGCGCACCCGGCGCGATGCGCTGGTGCTGATCTTCCTCGGCTTCTTCACCGTGGTGGTGGCCTACCTGTTCGACGACGGGATGCTCGCCGGGCTCTACAGCCTGCTGCCGGTGACGGCCTTGCTGGCGGCGCTGATCGGCCTGCAGCAGAGCGGCTTCGCCCAGCGCCCGACGGCCACCCTGAAGCTGGCCGGCACCCTGTTGCTGCAGGCGCTGCCGCTGATGCTGGTGCTGTTCCTGTTCTTCCCGCGCATGGGGCCGCTGTGGTCCCTGCCGTTGCCCAGCGACAAGGGTGTGACCGGGCTCTCCGACGACATGGCGCCCGGTGACATCGCCGAGCTGAGCCAGTCCGGCGCCCTGGCCTTCCGCGCCAGCTTCGAGGGCGACCCGCCACCCCGGCGCGAACTCTACTGGCGCGCGCTCACCCTGGAGCGCTTCGACGGGCGGCGCTGGTCCCAGTCCCCGGCGAGCCAGGTGCAGGCGCCGGCGCAATGGGCGAAGCAGGGCCCCGCACTCACCTACAGCGTGGTGATGGAGCCCAGCGGCAAGCCCTGGCTGTTCGGCCTGGACGTGGCCGAGACCCGCACCGAAGACACCCGCCAGATGGTCGACTTCCACCTGCAGCGGCGCCTGCCGGTGGAGCGCTCGCTGCTCTACAGCGTCACCTCCTGGCCCCAGGCGGTGCGCGACCCGCAGCTGGCGGACGCGGTGCGTCGGCGCAACCTGCAACTGCCCCGCGAAGGTGATCTGCGCACACGGGCCTGGGCCGAGCAGTTGAGCGCCCGCTACACCGAGCCGGATGCCCTGGTGCAGGCGCTGCTGCGGCATTTCAACCAGGAGCCGTTCGTCTACACCCTGCGCCCGCCGCTGGCCGAGCGGGACACGGTGGACGCCTTCCTGTTCGACAGCCGCCGGGGCTTCTGCGCCCACTACGCTGGCGCCATGACCTTCGTCCTGCGTGCTGCCGGCATTCCCGCGCGGGTGGTGGCCGGCTACCAGGGTGGCGAGATCAACCCCGCCGGCAACTACGTGCTGGTGCACCAGTTCGACGCCCATGCCTGGGTCGAGTACTGGACGCCCGCGGCCGGCTGGACCCGTGTCGATCCCACCTTCCAGGTGGCACCGGAGCGCATCGAGAGCGGGCTGGAGCAGGCCGTGGCCCAGGAGCAGAGCTTCCTGCAGGACTCGCCATTCTCGCCCCTGCGTTACCGCGACATCGGCTGGATCAACCAGGTACGCCTGGCCTGGGACCGGGTGAACTACGGCTGGCAGCGCTGGGTGCTGGGCTACCAGGGCGAGACCCAGGCCCAGGTGCTGCAACGCTGGTTCGGCCAGTTGGATGCGCGCACCTTCGCCCTGCTGCTGGTGGGCACGGCAGCCTTTCTGGTGGCCCTGGTGGCGCTATGGATGTTCAAGCCCTGGCGTCGCGAGCGGGACCCGCAGGTACGCCTGCATCAGGCCTTCGAACGGGTACTGGCCCGCCACGGGCTGGTGCGTCGCGCCGCCGAGGGCCCGCGTGATTTCGCCGCCCGTGCCGCCCTGGCCCTGCCGCAGCAGGCGCGGCTGATCGATGAATTCGCCCGCCGCTTTGAGGCGCTGCGCTATGCTGGCGCCCCTGAAGCGCCGGCCGACCTGCGGCGCACGCTGAACAACCTGCGCCGGGCTTTGCCTTGGCGCCTGACTCGACAGGAGCGTTGACCCGGGCCTTGCCGGGGCGCTCCGCCGAAGGAACACCTGCCATGTCCGCCATGCTCGACGACCTGATCGCCCAGGTTCTGAAACTCGAAATCCAGCTCATCTCTGCCCGTGCCCGCCTGGAGGCCGCCACCGACGACGAGGCCTTGCACGACTTGCGCATCAACCTGCGGCGTCTGCGCAGCCTGCTGCGTCCGTTGCGTGGGCTGCCGGTGGCCGATGTGCTGATCGAGGCGGCCCGGGAACTGGGGCGGATCACCACGCCGCTGCGGGATCTGGAAGTGCTGATCGCCGAGCTGGCCAGCCACCGCCACGAGCGCCTGGCCGAGCCCCGCCGCCTGCGCCTGCGCCAGGGCTGCCGCGAGGTGCTCCAGGCCCCGGCGCTGGAGCGGCTGTTCAAGGTGCTCGACGCCTGGCCGCAACTGCTGCGCCTGTCGGCCCGGGAAGGCTTGCTGGAACGGCCGCGCACACGTATCCGCAAGCGCCTGCTGAAGGACTGGGCCCGCCTGGAGCAGGCTCTGGCTGATCCGGCCCACGATCGCCATGCCCTGCGTTTGCTCATCAAGCGCGCACGTTATGGCGCCGATGCCTATCCCGGCGTGGTGGAGGTGCCGGAGCGCATCCGGCGCTTGCTCAAAGGTGCCCAGGACGCCCTGGGCAAATGGCACGACCGCCTGCAGTGGCTGGCCACCGCCGAGCGCGAGCCTGACCTGGCACCGCGTACCCGTGCCTGGAGCACCGCCCTGCATGCTGCCGAGTTGCGGTCCGACCGGGTGCTGGAAAAGCTGCAGGCGCGCCTGGGCTGATGTGCAGCCCCCTGGCGTTTATCCCCTCCGGGTTGTCGGGACTCGCTTGAAGTTCGGCTTCCGGGGGGTGGGGGCTTCCCCTACCATCGCCTCATCCTGGAGCTGTGGATGAGATCCCGATGACCTTCTTCGAATTGATGCAGGCGGTCCAGAACGACCCGCTGAACGTGACCGTGCCCGCTCGCTGGGCCCAGGGCCGTGCGAGCTTTGGCGGCCTGGTGGCGGCGCTGGCCTATGGCGCCATGCGTGACAAGGCGCAGCCCGGACGGCCGGTGCGTTCCCTGGCGATCACCTTCGTCGGCCCGATGGAGGCCGAGGTGCCGGCCCGCTTCGAGGCGGAGGTGCTGCGCGAGGGCAAGGCGGTGAGCCAGATGTTCTGTCGGGTGCGCCAGGGCGAGCAGACGGTGGCGGTGGTGCAGGGCAGCTTCGGCGCCGCGCGGGAGTCGGCGATCGTCGTGGAGGGCGAGCCGGCCCCCGTGATCGAGGCCCCCGATGCCTGCCAGGAACTGCCCTACCTGCGCGGCGTGACCCCCGAGTTCACCCGTTACCTGGCGATGCGCTGGGGCATCGGCGGCATGCCGTTCACCAACAACCCCAGCCGTGAAATGGGCGGCTGGGTGAGGTTGCGTGGGGAGGTGGAGGAGGCTCCGGTGGACGAGGCGCTGCTGTTGGCCCTGGTGGACGCCTGGCCGCCGGCGGTGCTGCCGCACCTGCGTTCGCCGGCACCGGGCAGTTCGCTGACCTGGACCATCGAGTTCGTGCAGCCGGCACCGGCCCTGAGCACCCTGGACTGGTGCCTGTACCGCGCCGAGATCGACCACGCGCGGGATGGCTACGGGCACATCTCCGCGCGGCTCTGGACGCCAGCAGGTGAGCTGGTGGCGCTGAGCCGGCAGACGGTGGCGGTATTCGGATGAGTCAGACCGCCTGCTCGACGCGGTTGCGGCCGGCGAGCTTGGCAGCGTAGAGGGCCTTGTCGGCGCGCCCCAGCAGGCTTTCCAGGCTTTCGCTAGGGCGCAACTGGGCCAGGCCCAGGCTGACGGTGATGCGCAGGGCCTGGCCTTCGGGCAGGGTCATGCACTGGTCCTCGATCTCGCCCCTCAGGCGCTCGGCCACATGCCGGGCCGTCTCCAGGGTGGCCTCCGGCAACAGCGCGGCAAATTCCTCGCCACCCAGTCGGCCCAGCACATCCACTTCCCGCAGGGTGGCGGTCATCGCCCGTGCCGCGGCCCGTAGGGCTTCGTCGCCGGCGCTGTGGCCATGCTGGTCGTTGACGGCCTTGAAGTGGTCCAGGTCCATCATCAGCAGGCAACAGGGATGGCCAAAGCGGTCCTGCTGGCGCAGCAGGTCGCCGGCACGCTGCATGAAGGCGCGACGGTTGCCGAGGCCGGTGAGGGCGTCGGTGGTGGCCAGGATCAGCAGCTCCTGTTCGAGCCGCTTGCGCGGGGTGATGTCGTAGCTCCACACCAGATAGGCCGGCTCGCCGTCCATTTCCACCAGGCGCCCGGAGATGACGCCCCAGTAGGGGCGCTGGCGGCCGAGCCGGGCTTCCCAGTCGTCCAGCTCGCCACGGGATTCGAGGGCGGCACGAAAGCGCTGGGCTTCCTCGGCGTCGGTGAACAGTTGCTCGAAGGTGACCCGGCGCGCCCGTGCCCAGGCGTGGCGCCGAAGCAGGCGCTGGGTGACGAAGTGAACCCTGCCGGAGAGGGTGCCGATGAGGACGACGTCGCTGGGGCTGGCTTCGAGGATGTCCCGTAGCAACTCACGGCCCTGGCTCAGTTCGCGAGTACGGGCGTCCACCCGTGCCTCCAGGCTCTGGTTCAGTTCGCCCAGGCGTTCGGCCAATCGCCGTTCGCGCCGGTAGTTGCGCACCAGTTGCAGCATCAGCAGGGCGCCGCCGCCGAGCAGGCCGCACAGGGCCCAGGCCAGGTTCTGGAAATAGCGGTAGAGGTGCTGGCGTTCGCTGTCCAGCTCGTTGGCCAGGGAAATGTTGGCGGCCACCATCACCTCGTGCATGGCGAGTTGCAGGTGTGGCAGTTCATGGATCACTTCGCCGGCCAGTTGCCTGGCCGTGTCGTGGTCGTCCCAGCTGGCGCGTTGCAGCCAGCGGAGGCTGAACTGTTCCACTTGGCGCAGGGTGGCGTCCACGTCCGCTCGGGGTTGAGGCAGGTGGGCGAACATCGGGTGGTCGGAGAGGTTGCGGGTCAGACTGCGCAATACGCCCAGGCGCACGGTGAAGGCCGAGGGGCTGCTGCCACCGCTTTCCAGGGTATGAGCCTCCTCGACGAGGCGGCTCATGGCGTTGCGGATCTGGTAGGCCTGCCACAGTTCACCGTGGGAGGTCGGATGGCCCAATTGCCGGGCCTCGCGGATCACCATCCACAGGCAGCCGGCCACCACCATCGCCATGCCGGCCAGCAGCGCCAACAGAACAAGCATGACCATCCGCTGGCGGGCGATATAGGCGGTATTGTCGGACAAGCGCTCGGACATGGCTTACTCGATGAAGATCTCGCTGAGTTGCCAGATGGCGCGGTTGTAGTACTTCTGGGTCCGCAGTTCGTGGTGCTGGCCGAACGGGTACATGAGGAACAGCGGGCCGAAGGATTCCACCGGCATCGGCTGCCCGTCACGCTGGTAGGCAATGACCGGGGAATAGCGGCTGATGTCGCTGGCGGGGATGATCACCGAGTAGTCGTTCAGTGCGCGCATGCGCAACTGGGCGTCGGCCGGTGGGCTCACATGCAGTTGGCGCAGCAGATAGGCCAGGGGCACGCCGCGCCACTCGGAGACGCGATCATCGGCTGGGCCGCGGGCGGTGACGGTGGCGGCGGGCATGCTCTGCAGGGTGCGCAGGGTGAAGGTACGGACTGGCTGACCAGGGCTATGCACCCTCAGGGCTGGCAGGTCCAGTGGGTAGGCGGCCTCATCCGCCCGGACCCAGGAGCAGGCCAGTAACGTCAGGAAAATGGTGACAAAAAAACGTCGCTTTAACGGCATGCGACTGTCCTCGGGCCTTGTGGTGCCAGCATATCGTCAGCACGGTGACAGGCTTGAGGGAATCCGACGAAACGTGATGGCGCTTTGCCGGCTGTTCAGGAGCGGTTCCGCCAGTTGCGCCACCAGCCGCCATTGAAGAGAAAGCGCGGGAAGGTCACGAACTGTTCCATGAGGATGCGCCCGACGGCATCGCGTCGCCCCTCGAAGGGCTCCGGCATCTCGTGCTCCAGACGGTGGCCGTGGCCCTGCAGGGCAAGGGAGGCGAGTATGCCGATGACACCCAGCGCCATGGGCAGCCAGGCCAGGTCGAACAGGCCGGTAAGGATCACCAGCACCGAGACGATGAACAGCGGCACGGCGATCAGGTGCAGCACGAGGTTGGTGGGATTGCGGTGGTTCCTGGCATAGGTGCGCCATTGCCAGCGGTGAAGATCGGGATGACGTTTGCCCATGTGCGAATCCTCCTGGGATGGCGGGCAGTCTAGGCCGGCCCCGAGGGGGCCGGCGAATGGGTCTTCTCTATGGGTGGGATAGAAGCGGCTACAGCTTGAGCTGGCGAATGGCGCGGGACAGCTCGCTGGCCAGCTCGGCCAGCTCGTTGCTGGTGGCGGCGGAGCCGACGGTCTGGCCGACGGTGAGTTCGGTGACGTCGCGGATGCGCACCACGGCGCGGGTCATTTCCTCGGCCACCTGGCTCTGCTGCTCGGCGGCGACGGCGATCTGGGTGTTGCTCTCACGCATCTGCGCCACGGCCCCGGCGATGGCGGCCAGGGCTTCGCCGGCTTCGTGGGCCTGCTGCACGCAGTTGTCGGCCTTGTAGGAGCTCTCCTGCATGAACTCCACGGCGTCCCGGGTGCCGGACTGCAGGGCGTTGATCATGGAGGTGATCTCGTCGGTGGAGTCCTGCACGCGGCGGGCGAGGTTGCGCACCTCGTCGGCCACCACGGCGAAGCCGCGGCCCATTTCCCCGGCGCGAGCGGCCTCGATGGCGGCGTTGAGCGCCAGCAGGTTGGTCTGTTCGGCGATGCCGTGGATGACGCTGACCACGCTGCTGATCTTCTGGCTGTCCTCGGCGAGGCGACCGATCATCTCGGCGGTCTGCTGCACACCGCTGGACAGTCCGGCGATGGACTCGCCCACCCGGCTGACCACCTGCTGGCCGTTGCCAGCCAACTGGTCGGCGGTGCGCGACTGGTCGCGGGTGTCGGCGGCATGCTGGGCGATGTGGTGGACGGTGGCGGACATCTCATTGATGGCGGTGGCGGCCTGGTCGGTCTCGCTCTGCTGGCCGAGCATGCCCTGGCGGACCTCGCCCATGCTGCCGGCGAGGCGGGCGGCGCCTTCGTCGAGGCGGGCGGTGACCTGGGCAACGGTGCCCACGACGCGTTGGAAGCCCGCTTGCATGGCGTTGAAGGCGCTGGCCATCTGGCCCACTTCGTCACGGCTGTCCAGGGGGACGCGGGCGGAGAGGTCGCCGCTCTTCTCGACGTGGAGCATCACGTCCTTGAGGGTGTTGAGGTGGCTGAGCAGGAAGCGGATCAGCAGCTGCGAGGAAGCCAGCAGCACGATCATCAGCAGGAACACGGTGACGGCGTAGTTGAGGGTGCGGTCGGCGAACACCTCGATGAAGCTCGGCCCGCGGGCCAGCACGGCGACACGCTGGCCCTGGCCGGCGTCCTGCACCTGGGCGCCGATGACCGGTGTACTGCCGAAAAGGTTGTCATGGGGGAGGTCGACCCAGCCATTGGCGCGGGCCAGCGCGGAGACGTCCACCCCGCGCACCTCGGGGCTGCTGCCACTGGCGAAGACCACGACGTCCCCGTTGCCGGGCAGTGCCTGGCCGCTCGGCCAGGCCTTGAGCAACTGTGCCCGGGATTGCGCCGCCTCACGGGCAGCCTGATGGCGAGCGTCCTGCTCCAGTGACAGGGCATGCAAGACCAACAGGAGGGTGGTGGCGAATGCCACCGCGTTGACGGCCCAGAACTTGTACTTCAGTGACAGGTCGCGAATCCATTTGCCCATGGGATCGTTCTTCTTCTCGGTATGGCTGTTGGCAAGGTGCCAGCATTGTTTCGCAGCACTCTGACGCGAAACTTGATCCTTATCAATTCGCACTTTCGCACGAAGAGGTTAGGCGATATCCGGCAGCCCAAAGAACTGACGAGCGCATGCCGTGCTGTGTGAGGCGAGCTGCTCCTGCGACTCACCCCGGTGCAGCGCGACTTCCCGCAGGACTTCCGTGAGGAAGGCCGGTTCATTGCGCCCATGCTTGGGTTTCGGCCGCAAACTGCGAGGCATTAGGTAGGGCGCATCACTTTCCAGCATCAACCGACCGATGGGGATGTCCCGCACCAGCGGATGCAGGTGGGTGCCACGGCGCTCATCGCAGATCCAGCCGGTGATGCCGATGTGCAGGTCGAGGTCCAGGTAGGCGTACAACGTGCGCTGCTCGCCGGTGAAGCAATGCACCACGGCGGCGGGCAACTGGTCGCGGAACGGACGGAGGATCGCCAGCAGGCGCTCGTCCGCCTCGCGCTCGTGGAGGAACACCGGCTTGCCCAGTTCCACGGCCAGCGCCAACTGTTCTTCGAGGGCCTTCTCCTGCTGTGGGCGGGGGGAGAAGTCGCGGTTGAAGTCCAGGCCGCACTCGCCTACGGCGCGCACGTCCGGTTCGCTCAGCAGTGCTTTCAGGCGACGAGCGGTATCGGCGTTCCAGTGGCTGGCATCGTGGGGGTGGACCCCCGCCGTGCTGAATAGGCGTTGCCGCTCGGGGTCGAGCCGGCGAGCCAGTGCCAGAGCGGCTTCGCTTTCCTTCTCGCTGGTGCCGGTGAGCACCATCTGCACCACGCCGGCCGCGGTGGCGCGCTCCAGAAGGGCTTCGCACTCGGTGGCGAAGCTCGGGTGGGTCAGATTGACGCCGATGTCGATGAGTTGCATCTTTCCTACCTCTCTGATGCGAACGGGGCAGGATAGCAAGCGCCCGATCAGTCGAAAAAGCCAATATTTACGTGGGGTTATGCGGGTTCGTCGGCAGGGCGACCGCCGATGGCTGGCAATGCACGGCGGGCTGTGACACTCTCCGCGCCCCTCGCTGGTCCCAGGGAACTCCCCTCGGGCATGGCGTTCTCAGTCGCTCGGGTTCGCATGGTGCGGGCCTACGGGTCCGGAGATCAGATGACGCGAATCCTGCCGCTGCTCGTGTGCCTGCTGGCTCTTCTGCCGTTCCCGGCAGTGGCGCGCCTGGCCGGCCCGCCGGAGAACTGGCAGCAGCCGAGCGAGGCCCGCGACCTGGCGCAGATCCGCCGGACCGGGGTGCTCAAGGTGCTGGTCAACCAGAGCCGCAACAGCTCCGGTGAAGTGAAGGGCCAGGCCATTGGCGTCGAGTACCACCGCATCCGCGCCTTCGAACAGTTCCTCAACCGTGATGGGCGCTCGCTTGAGGTGCGCATCATTCCCCGCCCCAAGGACCAGCTCGCCGCCGCGTTGTTGCGCGGGGAGGGCGATCTGGTCGCCCCCGGCGAACTCCTTGATCCCCGCGCGACCTCGGACGTCAGTGCCAGTGCGCCGGTGCGTGAGCATGTGCCGCTGGTGCTGGTGGCGCGCACTGGCGACCGGCGTTTCCAAGGCCTGGAGCAATTGGCGGGGCGGGTGGTGACCCTGCCCGCCGGCAGTGGTGCGGCGGAGGCGGTGCGCAAGGTGAACCGGCAGCTCGCCCAGCGCCACCTGGCACCCATTGCCATCGAGTGGGTGGACCCGAGCCTGGCGGTGGAAGACGTGCTGGAGATGGTCCAGGCCGGCATCTATTCGATGACAGTGGTGGAGCAACCCATTGCCGAGCGCTGGGCCAAGGTGCTGCCCAAGCTGCGTATCGACCGCCACCTGGTGCTGGATAACCAGCGCGACATGACCTGGTACGTGCGCCGCGATGCGCCGATGCTGCGGGCCAGCATCGACCGCTTCCTGGCGACCTACAAGACGCCGGCGGATCAGGATGCCACCTTCCAGCGCGTGTACCGGCGCCTCTACAAGGTGCGCTACCCGCTGGCCCGGGCGGATCGCCAGCGGTTGGAGAAGGTCCGCCCGGTGTTGCAGCGCTTCGCCGCCGAGCACGCTCTGGATTGGCTGAGCCTCGCTGCCGTGGCCTATAAGGAGTCCAGCCTCAACCCCGGTGCGCGGGGCGCCAGCGGGGCGACCGGACTGATGCAGATCACCCCGGCGGCCGCGCGCTCGGTGGGGGTGGGCGATATCCATGTGCTGGACAAGAACGTGCAGGCCTCGGCCCGCTACATGGCCAAGTTGCGCAAGGGCTTCTTCAGCAGCGCCCAGCTCAACGAGCGCGAGCGCATGGCCTTCGTGCTGGCGGCTTACAACGTAGGCCCGCAGCGAGTCCAGAGCCTGCGCGCCGAGGCCCGCAGGCGGGGGCTCAATCCCAACCAGTGGTTCTTTCAGGTCGAGCGCGTCGCCGCCGAGCAACTGGGCATGGGCGTGGTGAGTTATGTGAGTGCAGTCAACAAGTACTACCTGGCCTACGCCCGGGAGCGTGATGACCTGGAGAAGCAGGTTCGCGTTGCCAGTCGCGGGCGCAAATAATCGATTTTGTCGATTTCTTTTAGGGGTTTTTTGCGATTTTACAATCGATAAATTCGGATAGGATGGCGTCCACCTGAACCCACAACGCTTCACAACGAAAGGAACAGCCACCATGTCGAACGCCCTCAAGCGCCTCTTCTCCACCAACGCCGGTATCGGCATCACCCTGCTTCGCATCGTCACCGGCCTGACCTTCATGGCCCACGGTTCGCAAAAGCTCTTCGGCCTGTTCGGAGGCTACGGCCTGGCCGGCACCGGCCAGTGGATGGAAAGCATCGGCCTGGCTCCGGGCTACCTGATGGCCCTGATGGCGGGCAGCGCCGAGTTCTTTGGCGGTCTGGCCCTGGTGATCGGCCTGCTGGTGCGCCCGGCGGCGCTGTCGCTGATCGTGGCGATGGTGGTAGCAACCTTCAGCGTGCATTGGGCCAGCGGCTTTTTCATCACCAACGGTGGTTATGAGTACGCAATGATCCTGGGCCTGATCGCTGCGACCCTGTTGATCGAGGGGGCCGGGCGTTATTCGCTGGATCGCAAGCTGGGGCAGTGATTCACCCCTCACCCGAATATGAGGAAACCCGAGGCGGGTCACCGCCTCGGGTTTTTTCATGGGCGCTTACTGGCCTGCCTGTTTCGCACGGCGGTCGGCCAGTTCCAGGGCAGCCTCCAGGCGCAGACGCTCGCGTTCGTCGAAGCGTTCTTCGGCCAGGTTGCGAAGGGCGTGCGCCTTGTCCGCTTCGCTGAGACCGGCGTTGGCTTCGATACGGCGCTTCTCTTCCTGGAATGCTGCAATACGGCGGTTCCAGCCTTGTCGGCGGCCGTCCAGTTCCTCCAGGCGCTGGGTCGCTTCGGCACCTACCAGTTGCTGGCGCATGCGGCGTATGTCCGCGGCGCTGGCACCTTCGGCCCGCAAACGGCTGGTCTCGGTCCGCAATTCAGCTTGTAGTTGGGGCAGGAGTGTGTCCTGCAGGTCTTCGGGCAGGGACTGGCGAAGCTGATCCACGGCAGCAGCCTTGGCCGCGTCATCGAGGTTTGCATCGTGACGGATGGCCAGGCGATCCAGCGTGAAACGGTTATAGGCCTCTTCCTGGCCGAAGAACGCCCGGTGGGCTTCAGGGCTGAAGATGCGGGCGCGCAAGGCGCTGACGGCGTCTTCGCGCTGACGCAGGCTCGCAAGGTCGGACTGACGTGGCAGGTCGCGCTCCAGGCTCACCAACTGCAGCTTGTAGTCCAGGTATTGCTCCAGCAGGGTCAGTGCCTGCTGGCGAGCAGGTTCCTGCAACTGGCTGGTGATGTAGTCGCGCAGTCGCTTCACGGTGATGGGCAGAGGTTCTTCGCCCATCGCGGAGAGGAAGTAGTCGAACAACAGGCGTATGCCTTCTTCGATCACCAGGTTACCGGCAGCATCCACGCGCAGATTGCCATCCACCTCCGTGCCTGCGAAGGACGGCGGGAGGGGCGCAATGGCATTCGGGAGAGTGGGCGTGACTGACGGTGCGGGCGATGCGGCTTTGGCAGGTTGCAGTGGAAGAGGGGATGCAGGGGGCAGGCTGCGTGTGGCAGGAGGCTCCTGCTGTTCGCTCCGGTCGAGGAACATGGCAAGGCCGCCGGCGAACAGCAGCGGGATCAATAGCAGACGCTTTTTCACGATTACCTCGGATGAGTGGGTGGAGCCCGGAGGCTCCACCCGTTGGGTCACAGCCCGTCGTTCTTCAGACGGTTGGCGTGTTGGCGGAAGACGCTGACGGGAGGCGTTTCGAACAGGTTGACGAGTCCGAGGAGGTGGTTGACCTGGTCCAGGTGGTTCATGCGGTAGTTGTCGCGCACGACCTTGCCCAGGTGCGAGCTGCAGCGACCGACCAGGCCGTCGTTGTCCTTGCCCTTGAAGGGCAGCGAGGTGGCGAACAGCAGGGGGTCGCTGATGTCGAGCGGGTTTGTGAGAGTCCTTGATCCACTCCAGGAGTAGTAGCGAATGCCTTTGACGACATAGGCACCCTCACCACAGGCGGTGGTCGGGACGCCTGCTGGGAATCGCCCGTTGAACTGGGCAGAGGAGACGGTCGTCAGCGACTCCAGTCCGGCGAGCACGTCCTGCGGCAGTTGGCTGGAGCTGCCGGACAGGACGTTGATCACCTTGCCGAGGGCGTTGGCGATGTTGGCGATGAAGGCTTCGCCGGGGGAATCACGGGGAATACTGCGGATGAAGTCGGCGGTGGCGGAGCCCTTGTGGGGGCTGCCGATGCTGGTTACCGAAGCCACCAGGTTGGGGCGGATGCCGGCCACGTAGCGGGCGGTCGGACCACCGTGGCTGTGGCCGATGAGGTTGACCTTGGGTTTGCCGCTGATGGCGACGATCTCTTCCACCTGCTCCAGCAGCTCCTCGCCCCGGGCCTCGGTGGAGTTCAGTTGGCTGACTTCGGTCACGTAGACGGTGGCTCCGTGGCGCCTTAGCGCAGAGGGAATGCGGTACCAGTAGTCCATCCCGAGGATGCTGTCGAAGCCGAACATGCCGTGGGCCAGGACGATGGGGTAACGGGTCTGGGTGTAGCCGGTGGCGGCAAAGGACTGGGCGGAGGCGAGCAGGCCGGCACCGAGGCTGAGGGTCAGGAAAAGTTTGCGTTTCGTCATGAAGTGCTTGCTCTTGCGGTTGATGGATGAGGACGTGACGCTTCCCGCAAGGTGGCGTCTCGTCCGTGGAACGCTCAGGGCAGTTGGGGCTCTTCGTGAAAGGCGAAATCGGCTGTAGCAGCGTCTTGGCGGTGCTACAGCCTGGAGCGGGGAGAGTATGCGCGTCGTTAACTTGGCGGCTTGAACGACGCGCCTATTAAATCCTGTAGGACTTTGCCGAGGTGATTGGGAATAGTTCTCAAGGAGGCTGTTCACAGGGGCTCGATGGACGTCTATCTGGCGGCTGTGAACGTGTGGGAGCGGAAGGCCTGAGCACCGAGGTGCCCAGGGTTCTGGTATGCGGCGTGACGTGGGCGCAGGCGCCCACGCTGGAGGGAACTGGAGACTACTGGATCGCCTTGTCGACTTTCCGGCTGGCCAGCTCCATGGCGGCGTTCAGGCGCAGGCGCTCGCGCTCGTCGAAGCGCTCTTCAGCCAGACGCTGGATGGCCTGGTGCTTGTCGGCGTCACTGAGTCCGGCGTTGGCTTCGATACGGGTCTTCTCCGCCTGGAAGGCGGCGATGCGGCGATTCCAGCCTTGACGGCGGCCGTCCAGTTCCTCCAGCCGCTGGGTGGCTTCCGCGCCGACCAACTGCTGGCGCATGCGGCGAATGTCTGCCGGGGTGGCGCCTTCGGCTTGAAGGCGGCTGGTTTCCGCCCGCAGCTCGGCCTGGAGCTGGGGCAGGACGGCGTCCTGCAGCTCTTCGGGCAGTGACTGCCGCAGGCGATCCACGGCCTGGGCCTTGGCGTCGTCGTTGAGGCTGGCGTCATGGCGGATGGCGAGGCGATCAAGGGTGAAGCGGTTGTACGCCTCTTCCTGGGCGAAGAACGCCCGGTGGGCTTCCTGGCTGAAAAGACGGGCGCGCAGGGCGGCTACAGCGTCTTCTCGCTGGCGCAATGCTGCGAGGTCGGCCTGGCGGGGCAGGTCGCGCTCCAGTTCGGCCAGTTGGCGCTTGTAGTCCAGGTAGTGCTCCAGCAGGGTGAGGGCCTGTTGGCGGGCGGGCTCCTGCAGTTGGCTGCCGATGTAGTCGCGCAGGCGCTGCACGGTGGTGGCCAGGGGCTCCTCGCCCATGGCGGCGAGGAAGTAGTCGAACAGCCGGCGCACGCCTTCTTCGATCACCAGATTGCCGGCGGCGTCCACCTGCAGACGGCCATCCACCGTGGTACCGGCGAAGGAGGGCGGCAGGGCAGCGACGCGCGGGGGCAGGGATGGGGCGGCGTGGTTGGCGGCCGTTTTGGGAGCTGATGCTGGGACGTTGGCCAGCGGGGCTGTTGCGGTGGCGGTGGGCGTGGCACGTCGGGCCTGGCCGGTGTCGATGTAGAGCAGGGCGGCGAGGCAGCCGGCGAACAGCAGGGGCAGGGACAGCAGGAGTTTCTTCACGGGCACCTCGAGCAGGGGGCAGGGCCGGCAGGCCCTGCCCGTTGGGTCACAGTCCGTCGTTCTTCAGGCGGTTGGCATGCTGCCGGTAGACGGTGACGGGGTCGGTCTCGAACAGGCTCACGAGGCCGAAGGTCTGGTTGACCTCGTCCAGGTGGTTCATGCGGTAGTTGTCGCGCACCACCTTGCCCAGGTGGGAGCTGCAGCGACCGACCAGGCCGTCGGTGGCTTCGCCCTTGAAGGTCAGGGCGGTGGCGGCCAGCAGGCCGTCGCTGATGTCCAGCAGGTTGGTCATCGGGCTGGTGCCGCTCCAGGAGTAGTAGCGCACGCCATTGACCTGGTAGGCGCCTTCGCCGCAGGCGGTGGTGGGGATGCCCTGGGGGAACTTGGCGTTGAAGCGGGCAGCGCCCTGGCTGTTGAGCGACTCCAGGGAGCCGAGTGCGTTCTGCGGCTGGGTGCTGCGGCTGCCCGAAAGGAAATTGATGAGGCTGCCGAGGCCGTTGACGATGCCCGCCACAACCGCTTCACCGGCAGAGCCTGGGGGGATCTGGCGCAGGAAGTCAGCGGTGGCAGAGCCCTTGTGCGGGCCGCCGACGCTGGTGGCGGAGGCGATCAGGTCGGGGCGTACGCCGGCGACGTAGCGGATGGTGGGGCCGCCGTGGCTGTGGCCGATGAGGTTGACTTTGGGTTTGCCGCTGATGGCGACGATCTCTTCCACCTGTTCCAGCAGTTCTTCGCCACGCGCTTCAGAGGTGTTCAGTTGACTCACCTCGGTGATGTACACACTGGCCCCGTCACGCCGCAGGGCAGAGGGGATGCCGTACCAGTAGTCGACGCCGAGGATACTGTCGAAGCCCAGCATGCCGTGGGCCAGCACGATGGGATAACGGGTCTGGGTGTAGCCGTTGGCGGCCAGTGATTCACCGGAGGCGGCCAAGCCGACTCCCAGGGTGAGCGCGAGCAGGATCTTGTTGTTGTTCATCGGGTGCTCTCGTGGGTGGTGGAACAGGCTGTGTGGAGTGCGTCCCTGCTACTTCGCGCCCCGTCCCGGGGGCGCACATCGGCGTGGAGCCCGTGGCAGATTCCATGCCAGAGCGGGCCGCAGGTGCCCGTGCCTTCTGGGGCGGGCGTTTCGCTGTTGTTTACAGCCGTTCACCCAACGGTGCGAGCCGTTTCCCTGTTACTGAGTGAAACGCGCGTTCGAGTCGTCTGCCCGTAACGGCCAACTGTGCACGGCGCGGTAGTGGAGGCGGTCTTCCTGATTTTCCGAGGAAAAAAGGGTGAAGCGGTCGGCGACCCAATCGAAGGTTTGGGGTGCGCCCTCAGGAAGCCTGCGAGCCCGCCGGGCCAGGGTGACGTGAGGGCGGTAGGCGCGGCGTTCCTGGGGGAAGCCGGCGGCGTCCAGGCGCTCGACGAGGGTCGCGGCCAGGTCTCGCAGGGCTGCGGGCGGTTGGCTGGGCGCCAGGTGCAGCAGCCCTTGCTGCCAGAGGCCCAACCGGTCCAGGTGGAGGGGGAAGGCATCGGCCCGGATGCCGTCCGCCAGCGCGAAAAGGTCATCAAGGCGCTCACTCGGCTGGCTGCCGAGGAAGGCGAGGGTGAGGTGCAGGTTGGTGACGGCCACCGGCTGGCCGCCGCAATCGAGGGTGTCGCGCCAGTTGGCCATGGCCGAGGCGATGGAGCCGGGCAGCGGGAGGGCGAAGAACAGGCGCAGAGACGGTGTTGGCATGGCGATCCTTGTCGGAAGGGGGGTGTTCGGAATCTTCCTAGGGGTTGGCAAGAGTCGTCTTGACAGTGTCGCGGGGCCTTCTCTAGGATTTCGCCCCATGCGCCGATTTAAGACAGCTACTTGCAGGGCGCGGCAGGGTACACCCCTCGAAAAATACTGCTAAAGCGCTGGTTCGGTGTCGCCTCCACCGCTGCCCAGCGGCAACAACGAGGCAGAGACACGACAACATGACCTGTCCGCAACCTCAGATCCGCCTGACCCCCATCACCACCGGCCCCGCGCCGCGCAATCCGCGCATCCTGCTCAGCGGTGCCAACCAGCCCAAGTTGCTGCGTTACCTCGACGGCTGGCCTAAGCGCTGGAACGGCTCGCGCAACCTGCTCATCCAGTTCGCCCTCGACGCCCAGGCCATGCAGCGCTACGCCCGGGACAGTTTCGACATGGCGGTGGTCCAGGCGCCTTGCGCCGAGGACCTTGAGGAGCTGGTGCACGAGCTGGTCCGGGTCGCCCGCCAGGGGCTGATCACCCGCCGCTGATTCAGGGGTACTCGATCTCCACCAGGTACCAGGTCTTCTCGCCGGTGGGCGTGTTGACCCGGACCTCGGCATCCAGCGGCTTGCCCACCAGGGCGCGGGCCAATGGCGAATCGATGCTGATGAGGTTCTGCTTCAGGTCCAGCTCGTCCGGCCCGACGATCCGGTAGCGGGCCTGTTCGCCGTCCTCGTCTTCCAGGGTGACCCAGGCACCGAAGTACACCTTGCCCGGGTCCGCCGGGCGCTCGCGTACCACCTTGAGGTTTTCCAGGCGCTTGGTGAGGAAGCGCACACGGCTGTCGATCTCCCGCAGCATCTTCTTGCCGTAGGTGTATTCGGCGTTCTCGGAGCGGTCGCCCTGGGCGGCGGCCTCGCTGACGGCCTGGGTCACCTTGGGCCGGCGCACGTGCCAGAGCTCATGCAGTTCGGCGCGCAGGCGGGCTTCGCCTTCCGGGGTGATCAGCGGGGTGCCGGCGGTACGAGGGGGGCGGTAGCGGCTCATGGGGTAGAGGTGTCTCCGGGAACGGGCCGCCGAGTCTAGCAAGGGCTCGGCGGCCACGGCAGGGTCAGCCTTCGCGCAGGACCTGAAGCGGGCTGGCAGTCAGGGCGCGGCGCGTGCCCAGCAGGCCCGCGCTGCCTACCAGCAGGGCGCCGATGACCGGCAGGAGCAGCAGCCAGGGGTGCGGTTTCCAGTCCAGGTTGAAGGCGTAGGTATATAGGAGGGCGCTGACCAGTTCGCAGCCCAGCGCCGCGAGCAGGCCGCTGCAGGCGCCGAGCAGGGCGAACTCGCGACGTCGGGCCTGTTGCAGCAGGCGCCGCTCGGCCCCCAGGGCCCGCAGCAGTGCGCCCTGGCGCAGGCGCTCGTCGAGTGTGGACTGCAGGCCGGCGAAGAGTACCGCCAGGCCCGCGGCGAGCACGAACAGCAGGACGAACTCCACCGCCACCGTCACCTGGGCGAGGATGCTGCGCAGCTGCTTGAGGATGGCTTCCACCTCCAGCAGGGTGACGGCCGGGAAGTCCCGTGCCAACTGCACCAGTTCCCGGTCGTGGCCTGGCGGCAGGTAAAAGCTGGTGAGGTAGGTGGTGGGCAGGTCGGCCAGGGAGCCGGGCGCGAAGATCATGAAGAAGTTGGGCTGGAAATTGTCCCAGTCGACGGTGCGCAGGCTGGTAATGCGCACTTCCCGCTCCATGCCTCCGACCACGAAGCTGAGGCGGTCGCCCAATTTGAGGCCGAGGTTGGTGGCGAGCTTGGCTTCCACCGAGACGCCGGGCAGGTCCCCGGGCGCTGCCTCGTTCCACCACTGGCCGGCGCTGAGGCTGTTGCCCGGCGGCAGGTCGGCGGACCAGGTGAGGCTGAGATCGCGCTGCAGGGCGCGCTCACCCTGGGAGTCTTCGGTCGCGTGTTCGTTGGCGGGCTGACCGTTGATGCGGGTCAGGCGCCCCGGGATCACCGGGTAAAGTGGCGCGGCTTGTGGAGAGAGGGCCTGGATGCGCTGGTCGAAGGTGTCCTTGTCGGCGGGCAGGACGTTGAGGACGAAGTAGTTCGGGGCGTTTTCCGGCAGTTGGTCCTGCCAGGTGTCCAGCAGTTCGCCACGCAGCAGGGCGACCAGGGCCATGGCCAGCAGGATCAGGCCGAAGGCGAGTGACTGGCCGGCGGCGGCCAGCGGGTGGCGCAGCAACTGGCCCAGACCGAGGCGCCAGGGCAGGGCGGCGCGGGCGAGTGCCCGGCGCAGGGCATTGAGCCCCAGCAGCATCAGCCCACCCAGCAGCAGGGTGGCGAGCAGCCCGCCGCCGAGCAAGGCAAGGGTCAGTTTCAGGTCCAGGCTCAGGCGCCACATGATCAGCCCGAGGGCGAGGATGGCGGCGCCGTATACCAGCCAGGCGCTGGGCGGTACGGGGAGCAGGTCGCGGCGCAGCACCCGCAGAGGCGGTACGCGGCCGAGTGCGGCCAGGGGCGGCAGGGCGAAACCGGCGAGGGCCACCAGGCCGGTGGCGATCCCCGCCAGGGCCGGAATGAAACCGCCGGACGGGACGTCCGTTGGCAGCAGCTCCCGCAGCAGGTGGAACAGACCCAGTTGGGCAAGCCAGCCGAGCAGGGCACCCACGAGGCTGGCGGCCAGACCCAGGATGGCGAGCTGCAGGGCATACAGGGTGAGCGCTTCGCGGCGTGACAGGCCGAGGCAGCGCAGCAGGGCGCTGGCGTCGAAGCGTCGGGCGGCGAAACGGGCGGCGGACAGGGCGACCGCGACCCCCGCGAGCAGCACGGCGGCGAGGCTGGCGAGGTTGAGGTAGCGCTCGGCGCGGGAGAGGGCGCCGCCGACCTGGCGGTTGCCATCGCGTGCATCTTCGATGCGCTGGTTGGCGGCGAGGGTGGGCTCAAGGGCGGCGCGGTAGCGCGCCAGGGCTTCGGCCGGGCCGCTCCACAGTTCGCGGTAGCGGACCCGGCTGCCGGGTTGCACCACGCCGGTGGCGTCGAGGTCGGCCAGGTTCATCATCAGGCGCGGGGTGAGGCTGTAGAAGTCACCGGCACGGTCGGGCTCGTAGGTGAGTACGCGGGTCAGGCGCAGGGTCTTCTGGCCGACGTCGACGCTGTCGCCGGGTTTGATGTCGAGGGCGGTGAACAGGCGTGATTCGGCCCAGGCTTCACCCGGTGCGGGGCCGGCACCGGCCTGCTCTTCAGCGTAGGGTTGGGCGGCGCTGCGCAGTTCGCCGCGCAGGGGGTAGCTGTCGTTCACGGCCTTGACGCTGGCGAGCTGGATGCCGTTGTCGCCGGCGATCACGCTGGAGAACTCCACCGCACTTGCATGGCGCAGGCCGAAGCGGGTGCCGACTTCCACCTGTTCGGCGTCTGCGGGTGAAGAGCCGCTGAGCAGCAGGTCGGCGCCGAGGAATTCGGTGGCGCGCAGCAACATCGCGCCGTTGAGGCGGGCGCCGAAGTAGCCGATGGCGCTGCTGGCGGCCACGGCGACCAGCAGGGCGAAGAACAGCACGCGCAGTTCGCCGGCGCGGGCGTCCCGTAGCAGTTGGCGCAGGGCCAGCGCGAGCAGGCGCGAGAGTGGCAGGCGTCCCTTCATTGCCATCAGGGTTCCACCCGGTCGATCAGGTGGCCGGCTTCCAGGCGAATCAGGCGCTGGCAGCGATGGGCCAGGCGTTCGTCGTGGGTGACCAGCACCAGCGTGGTGCCGCGCTCCTGGTTCATTTCGAAGAGCAGGTCGGTGATGCGCTCGCCGGTGTGGCTGTCGAGGTTGCCGGTGGGCTCGTCGGCGAAGAGTACGTCCGGCTCGGCGGCGAAGGCGCGGGCCAAGGCGACGCGCTGCTGCTCGCCGCCGGACAGTTGGCGGGGGTAGTGGGTCAGCCGCTGGCCGAGGCCGACCCGTTCGAGCAGGCTGCGGGCGCGCTGGCGGGCGTCGCGGTGGCCTTCCAGTTCGAGCGGCAGCATGACGTTCTCGAGGGCGTTGAGGCTGTCCAGCAACTGGAAGGACTGGAACACGAAGCCGACATGCTCGGCCCGCACGCGGGCGCGCTCATCTTCGTTCAGCCGCGAGAGGTGGTGACCGGCCAGGGTGACTTCGCCGGAGCTGGGCAGGTCGAGCCCGGCCAGCAGGCCGAGAAGTGTGGATTTGCCCGAGCCGGAGCTGCCGACGATGGCTAGGCTGTCGCCTTGCGCGAGGTCCAGGTCGAGCCCCTGGAGGATGGTCAGTTCACCTTCCGCGCTGGGGACCACTTTGCTAAGGTGCCGCGCATTGAGAATGCTTGGGCTCATTGGAGAATCCGATGCGTGGGTGGATGGGCTGCTGCCTGGGGCTGTTGCTGCTGGCGCAGGAGGCTGCGGCGGGGACCGTGCTGGTCGTCGGCGATAGTATCAGCGCCGCTTTGGGGCTGGAAACCAGCCAGGGCTGGGTCTCGCTGCTGCAGGAAAAGCTCGATTCCGAGCGTATCGATCACCGTGTGGTGAACGCCTCCATCAGCGGCGACACCAGTGCTGGCGGGGTTGCGCGACTGCCTGCGCTGCTGGGCGAGCACAAGCCGGAAGTGGTGATCATCGAGCTGGGTGGCAACGATGGCTTGCGTGGCCAGCCCCCGGCGCAATTGCAACAGAATCTTTTTGAAATGGTTCGGCAGTCGAAGGGGGTGGGCGCCAAGGTGCTCATTCTGGGGATGAAACTGCCGCCGAATTACGGTCAGCGTTACACGACAGCTTTCGCTGAAGTGTTCCCCAAGGTAGCCAGCGAGACCGGTTCGGCCTTGGTGCCTTTCCTGTTGGAAGGCGCGGCTGGCGTGCCCTCCATGATGCAGCCTGATGGAATCCATCCTGCCGCTGCTGCTCAGCCAGTGCTACTCGATAACGTCTGGCCGACACTCAAACCATTACTCTGAAGCGATCCTGAAGAAGGTCAGGAGGCGCCATCTTAGTGGCTGCCTCGTGGTGCCTGTCAACCAGATTTTCTAACAGGCTTCTAACACTTGGCCGCTCTGGGACGGGCTTTCGGATGCCATGAGGTGACCGGGCGCACGGGGGAATCTGAGCGCGTCCCTTTTATGGAATGGGGTCTCGAATTTTTGTCCCATTTTCTCAGAAGGCCATGCTAAAAGATTGTTGACTAAAATAGTCGGATACTCAAAAAGAAAGCCCCAGGACCCGAAGGTCCCAGAGCTTGGGGAGATGGCGTCAGCGCTTCTTTGGAGCCTCTTCGGCTGCTGCTTGGGTAGAGGGGGCCGACCCACCGGAGCCTTTACCAAAGGTGCCGCCCGAGGCCGTATAGGCCCCCATTCCAGCGGACGCCACATTCAGCGCGTGGGCGATCTTCGAGGTCCTAATGACTGGCGCCATGGACCTCATCTGAGCTTTGGTGTTCTCGACGTTGCCCAGTTGGTTGGCGAAGATGGTCTGATAGTCGCGCTGGTAGTTGTCCACTACGGCCATCTGTTCGCGGGACGACTGGGCGTCAGTGACCCGCTTGATGCGGTTCATTGAGTTGCCCGCAATGTTCGACTCTCCGATAGCAGCCGCGACCATGCCCCGATTCCGTATGGCCTGAAGGTTGATCTCTGTCAGTTGTTGGCGGGCTTGCTCGGCCTTGTCCTTGGCTTCCAGGGAGAGGTCCGCGTTTGCAGTGTTCATCTGCTTGATCATTTCGATCTGAGACTTACGCTGTGCGTCCTCGGCTTGCCCCTCAGCCTTGGCCTTATCGTGTGCGCCCATAGCCGCACCAGCAGTGGCCACAACGGCCATAGCGATGGATACTGGCTCACACATGGCGGACCACCTTCGGACGCTTGGTTGCCTTGCGGCGATTAGCGGCGTTCTTGCGGTCTCTCTCGGCTATGGCAGCATTGATCTCTTGAGTCTTTTCCTGAAGCCACGCGAGGCCCTTAGCGGTGACTCGGAATCCCTCATCATTGCCAAAGCCAAGCGAGCAGGACTTGAAGTAGCCTCCGGTGAAGCCCTTGGCTGCCGGCTTCAAAACTCTGCGGCCTTCGGTTGGATGTTCAGAGACAGCGAAACGCTTGGTGTGGACCAGATACTCCTTCGCTAACTGGGGCTTAGAAATCCCCGCCAGCTTGCATGCTTGCCCCCAAGGGATTCCGCTACCAGTCAGGCGCGAGTCAATGAGGTCAGCTTTGGGAATGACTCTGGATAGCTTGGTGTCTGCCGCAGCGGCTGCCAGGAGGGCCAAGCGGGCTGACAATATGGCGTCATTGCGCATGGTCACGAAGGCATAGACAACCATCAGGTAGAAATCGGTCGAGACCCACATAGCGTATGCAATGGCCCCAGCTTCGGTGGCCCATGTGCCACTGCCATCCAAGCTCCGCAAATTTCCGGAGGTCCGTAGTTCAGTGGCTACAGCGTTCCGCCATTCTGAAGGGCTCTTGGACTCCGGAAGGCTAAGCTCGCGGTGAACCTCGTTTAGGGACCACAGGTCCTCCGAGTTCGGCTTGAATGAGTGGCCCTCAATGACGATAGGCAGCCGCTCGGGCTGCTCAGCGTCCATGCTGTCGATATTCATGTTGTCGTATTTCCTTTCGATTGCTCCCCGCGTTCGCTCCCCACGACCAGCACACAGACCCACGACATTGGGGACTGGCAGCAGGCACGAGGAGCAATCGGAAAGACTGTGTTGATGGAGAAGCCCAGCGATGGGCGAGGGTGGTTGTTCATTGATGATGATCAGCACTGAGGAGAACCGATCATCACCAAGGGCAACTTTGAGAAGGCAGGGAGGAGGAACCTTAAGTAGGGAACTTTAGGTCCCCCTTCCCTATAAGTGAGGGTTTTTTCTGGTTAGCGATCCTTGAGCCCCGCTGCGCCCTCAAGGGTGCCAGTTGCTGGGTCCAGTCCACCGAATGGCGATTGCTTGCGGCGTTCCTGCTCCGCCTTGTATGCGTCGATTTTCTCCTCCGTAGCCTTACGTCTCAGTGCTTCCGCTTCCCTGCGTTTGTTCTCCTGAGTGATCTGGTAGTGATCACGTAGATAGCTCGGCGGGATCGGTGGCAGGCCAATCGAGGACAGCGGATCACTCAGCACAATCCCCCGAGGGGTCTCAGTGATCGTGATGTCCCCTTCGTTCAACCACGGGCGGGATGCGGCGATCTCCTTGACCATCTCGTTGATGATGTCGCGGCCCTTGTGCCAGCTCGTGGCGTCCTGCGGGTCAACCATTAGGGTTCGCTTCTGGAGGCGCCCCACGCTGCGTGAGTTGGACTCGAAGCCAACGGTGGTTTTGTCCAGCCACTGCTTGACCACGTTCAAAGCTCCAGTCTCGTCCCCGGTGCGGAACAGCTCAGAGTCGTACAGGGTTCGCGCTGCGTTGCGCAGGTTGGCCGGAATGAATGCCGCCACACTATCCGAGGATGTGAACAGCTCGCCCCACTTCCGTTCCTGTAAGTCGCGCTCTTCCTTGGTCAGCCCCTTCTGCTTGCGGTCAGCGTCCACCATCGTCTCGATGCCGATCCCCATGCTCTCCATGAAAGCCACACGCTCAGCCATCGCGGCCTGTTCCGGGTAGAGCGCAGCGATGGTCGCTGGGTCTGCCTGATAGATGCGCTGGAACTCACGGATGCGTCCAGTGGTTTGCTCGTTGATCTCTGCCGAGTCCGCAGCCACCAGCCCCTTGTACTGAGCCACAGCGTCAGCAGTAAGGGTCTGGAAGTGCTTGCGGAAGGGGCCGTCTGCGAAGTCAGCCCGGAGGTAGTTGAGCTTCTGCCGGTCGCGCTCAGCTTCCGTGAGGCTCATACGGTCCAGCTCAGCGAGCTTCTTCATTGCGAAGTTAGCCGCATCCTCATCCTTGAAGGTCCCGGTGTTGTCATCGGTCTCGAAGGTCCGCCAATCGGTGGACACATTGTCGCCCTGGATGCGCTGGGCGTACTTGGTCTCGAAGAGGAGCGCACGGTTGTCCGCCTTGATCTTTTTGTCCATCTCCTTGGCCCTGGTCACCGAGTCCTGTCCGATGCGAGCCAGGAGGCGCCCACGGGCTGCGTCGAGCTGCTGGGTCTGCCGGGTAACCACGTCCGTGTCCTGAATGCGGTACAGAGCGCCCTGCATCTTGCTCAGCATCGTAAGCCCCTGCTGGGGATCGGTCTGCGCCTCCGCATCCTGAAGGCCGAAGGTGAACTGCTGGGTCAGCTCACGGTTGCGGTTGAAGGCAGCCTCACCGGACTTTACCTGATAGTTCTCCAGCACCTCGGGACCCACAAGGTCACGGATTTTGACCTCACGGCCATAGACGTTGACGGTCTGCTCCGAGAGATTCTTGAAGAAGACATCAGCCCCAGGCTGGCTCGCATTGTTCGCCAGGGTTTCCTGAAGGATCGACAGGGCCATCCCCTCGGTAGGGATCGAACCGCTCTCCAGACTGCCCGAGAAGTAGGCCGCAAAGTCAGCCGGCGCGGTCTCGGAGCGGAGAAAGGACTCCCCTGCGAACATGGACCCGAGGTCCGATACTGCTTCCATCTGGGCAATCGCCTGGGCTTGTTCGCTCAGCTTCCGAGCATGCAGATCAAAGACGGCGTTGTTCCGGGTTACGATGTCAGCGTTGAAGCCCCGTTGATACGCTTGATCCGCAGGGTCAATGCCCACAGATTCCGCATAGGCTCGGGACTTACCCTCCAGGCGGGTCTGCCGGTATTCGGTCAGCTCCTGTGAGGACTTGAAGGTGCCCTGACCGATCTTCTCCCGAATCTCTGTCTCCACCTCGAAGGCAGCATTACGACCGGACTTGAATCGGAGGGCCTCCATTGCGTCCGGGTCGTCCTGATACAGGAGGGTCCCACTGGCTACAGCTTGGCGGCGCTGCTCTGGGGTCAGTTTACGAATGATCTCGTTGGATCGATCCTCGGCCAGTGATGCGGATGCTTCCTTGTAGCTGCCATACATGCGGGCGGCATTCATTCCGAAGTTAAGGAGTGCTTCTCCGACCCCATTATTACCAACAGGGGCTTGAACTGTGGTGGCCCTGTAGTTGAGCCTTCCTGTGTCGCGTAGGCGTTCGACCCCGCTGCGTTCTTGGGCGTCGATGGCCTGTGCGATGGTGTTGCGCATGGTGTCCCTCCTGGCAAACGTTGAGTTGTCTACCAGTGAGGGTTTTTGCCGTGCTCAATCAGCCCTGAGGATGTGGGATGCCGCTGTATCGACGAAACAACCGCTCCTCTACTTCTGCGCCTGCCATGCCCACTGCATCCTTATGCAGCCTGCGCCGCCAACCGTATGACAGCGCATCACACTCAGCCTGCATGCGCTCCAGTAGCGACGGGGTGGTATCGGCAGGGGCGCCAAAGCCTGGGAATCCCCTGCGAAGCGCTAACAGTTCTCGGGTTGTGCTGATCAGCCTTTTATCCAGGGCATTCGCTGCGCTCTCAAGGCGTCGCTCTCGTGCTTCTGATGCGTTGAGCCTCCGTTCAAGACGCCGGATGGTTGCCCTTAGCTGGCTGATCTCATCGGGGTAGGCGTCCGTAGCCTCAACGGCTTCGGGCGAGTCGTATAGCTCTTGAAGAACTTCATCGTTCAGCCACTCGCGAAAGAACTGCGCATGGGGAGCCTCGAAACGGAGAAGCATTCGATACGTTGCCACGCTGGATGCCAGCCATGTGTCTCCAGTTGTACGCTCAAGCCCCCAGGAGCCAATCTGTTCAGGGTTCTCAACGGCATGCAGCACTTCGCGCAATTGTAGAAACCCTACCCCGGAGGTGGCTTCCATGGTCATGACAGTAGCTGCCGAAGGGTTGGCTATATGGCACACCTCCGCGACCTGATTGACGATAAAGGCCAGATCGAAGTCCTCATGACCAATCAGGATAGCCAGTGGCTTGCCCCCGAAAGTTCGCGTGATGACTCTCAGAGGGCGCGGCGGGGTGCTGTTTGAAGGGGAGGGGGTTATGGGTGGTTCGTACACAGTAAAGCTCCTACGGAAAAGTCCTTAGGCCCAGAGCGGCTTTACGTTGTGTTTCGTTGCTTTGCGTTTTGTTGGCGGCGAGCCTTGAAATCCACCCGATGCCGACTTGCTTCGGGCTTAGCCACGTAATTATCGCATAGTGCTCCTCGCCGATCTTCGTTCAGCTAACAGACGGAAGGGTAGATGTAAGATGCTGCTGCTGGCGCATGCGCTACTGAAGGGACTGCAATATGCTTAAAGCACTCATGATGGGATGTCTTCTCCTGGTCGCTGCGCAGTCATCTGCGGAATGGGCGCACCCCTGGGAGCCAGGTGAGGACATCGAGGGGTTTTATGAGACTTACTGCGGCCAGTCGGACCTGACAGAGCATTACTTCTCCGGGCTTAGCCCAGAGCATCGAGCGGCCCTGGGTAAACTGCTAATTGAGGTGCTCTGGGCTGATGTGTCGGACTACATACTGGGGATTGAGGGCTCTAACACGGATGCAGCTGTCAGACGCCTAAAGGAGGTGGGTTCACCAGTTTCCCCGGCCTTGGTAAGTATGCAACTTGCTGTGGCCCAAGAGCCAATGCGGGGGCGTTTCGTTTACGCCCACAACCGTAACCTTGAGCAGCGGGAGGGAGTGCTCAAGCACTTTCAAGCTTTAGCCCAGTCGGATGTCGTACTCGCAGGCGCGATGCTGACCTATTTAGACTGTCGTTTCGTTCAAAACGCGAAGTCCCTTGACCCGATGGTTCAATCCCGAATTGAGAGCATTAAGACGATCCGTTTGCCATCTCAAGTTCCACGCGCAGCACATGGTGGAGGTTACGAGGGGGGCTCCGGCTGTAGGTGTGGAAGCGGGAATTACTGCTATGGGCCGAGAGGCGGGCGCTTCTGCATTACCTCAGGCGGAAACAAGGACTACCGTTGATTCCAGCTCCCGGTAGATATGCCTTTTGAAGCCCGACAGATCGTCATAAAGGGCCACCCAGGCTGGCCCTCGTAGGGACTCACTTCGACCACCGGAGCCTCAAGGCTGAACGTCTTCGCTTGCAGCTCCTGGCGCAGGGACACGATCTCGCCGCGCAGGGACTTCAGTTCGTCCATGATGGCCAGGGCGATAGGGTTCTCGGAGTCGGCTGCGTTGTACTTGCCGGTCTGCTCGATGGCCGGGAGTACCTCTTCGGTGACCCACTTGCGGAAAGGCTCAGAGGCTGGTGCATGGCCCCGGAGGAGCATCTGGTAAGCCTCGGCGTCCGTGAAAAACACCGTGATGTTCTTTATGTTCCGACCCTTAGCGTCCTTTGGGAGACTGGTAGATAATTCCTCTACCAGTACGTCTTTCAGGTAGACCCCTGCGCGGTGGTGGAGACGGTGGAGACGAACGCTGCTTTTAGGGTCACGAAGCCCGCTGGCCTTGGCTATCTGGGTGGCGATGAAGAGCATCCTGTAGTCTGGGTGCCCCACGAGGACATCCAGTTCAATGCCCATGAAGTTCCTCTTTTCAAACTTCATGCTATTTGCTGCGCTCATACCGACACCTCAATGCGGCCCAGGATGTCCGAGAGCTTGTAGACGTAGGTAGTGGTCTGGTCGATGGTGACCGAGAGGGTTCCCATGCAGCCGCTGTCGATGCTGTAGGTGGGTCCATGCCAGGGATGTTAACCTGCGGCAGTCGTTGCCCGAGAAGCAGTGGAGGCTGGTGTGATTCGAGGTATTTTCGATGTGTTTTCTCGCCGCCAGGGGAATCAAAACGCCGTAAGGAAGGAGCTGACGGAGACATTCCGAGGCAGAACTCTGATGCTGTTCCGAGATGCCACACACGGTGGGATTTATCAGTTCTTGGACGTTCTTCACGATAGGTTCGCGTATCTACTCGGACGCCACAGCCTCACAGGACAGCGTTACAACAGGCCCCACGAGGACCTACTGGCGTACTTGGAGCACTGTGAAGACGAGCAGTTCTTGAACTTTATTGAGTATGCGCTGCGTTACGATTGCGGTCAGTACCTTGGGGCGAACCGAGATGCAGTTGTCGAGCGGCTCAACGAATTTCTGATGATTGATGACCTTCCGTACCATGTCGTTCCTCAGGTCTGGGAGCACAAATACGACAGCGATGGACAGTGTAGGTCGATGGTGTTTCGAGAGGAGGCCAAGGTCATTCCAAAGGACAGCCAGCTCCTTCACGAGACCGCTATACAGCCTGCCTTGGAGGTTCTTAGGACGCCAGCGTTCTTAAATGCTAACTCGGAGTTCATGGCCGCGCTCGAAGACTACCGGCACCGCAAATTCGGCGACTGCGTGACGAAATGCAACAGCAGCTATGAAAGCGTGATGAAAGTCATTTGTGGCCAGAAGGGCTTTGGTTACTCGCAGGGCGACACAACCTCTAAGCTTCTGAAAACCATCATGGACAAGGCAGGTTTAGACGCGTTTTGGGAGCAGCCGTTACTCATCATTGGGACATTGAGAAATCGGATCAGCACTTCGCACGGTGCCGGCGAGGTCGAAAAGGTTGTGCCCGAGCATGTAGCGAAAGCTGTAATCAACCTCACGGCGTCCGCAATCGTCTTCCTTCACGACCACGCGTATCGCTCTTGAGTCCCTGCTTAAGGCCAGCCCCGCAAAGAGCTGGCTTTGAGCACCGCCTACGGGTTCTTCTCCCCATGATGCCGAAGGAGCTTTCGCTTCCAGTCGGTGTCCAGCATGCACACGAAGATCACAATGGACAGGGCGAGGACGCCCAGGAACTGCCAGAGACTCATTGGTCTACCCACGGATTAGGCTTCTTGATGGCTGAGCCGTCTTTGTCTGCCGGCTTGCGAAGACTTAGGGCTAAAGCCGTAAGGCTCATTACAGCCCGGACAGCCCAGTAGACCGCAAGGGCACCGCATAGCCACTGAAGGCAGGTCAAGAAGAGGCTCATGCGGTCGCTCCTCGTGGTGCCGAGAGAATCCCATGGACCTTGGCGAGCAGGGCAGCGGTATCCAGATACTCAGCTCTGCGCTCTGGGTCTTCATTAGCGGCAGCCAGGAAGGCACGACTATCGGCTTGGAGGCTGTCCATGTACTCCTGCTGGTCGAGCGTCAAAAGCTCTTGCTCATAGTCCCGAAGCGCCTTTCCTGCTTGTCGGATCAGCTTTCGTACTTGCTCACGGTTCTGTTGAGCGTCCTTGCCTTTGGCCTTCTTGCCGTCCTGGCAGTTGGGGCAGTCCTCAAGGGCCAGCAGGGATCGAAGAGAGTTCACCATGGCTTGCTGCGTGTTCATTGGGCGTCCCCCATCAGCCCCTGCTTGATTGCCGCATAGACCTTCGGGATAGGTGATCCTGAACCATATACGTTGTATGCGATGGTGCCTGAAGATTGGCCAGCAGCGGCCTGGGCGTGAGCCACGGGGACACCTGCGGCCTCCATAGAGGAAATCAGGTGATGCCGCAGTGAATGGAGCTTCTGATTGTCTCCTTTACTGTCGCCGAGGATGTCTTTCAGCATGCTGTTGAGTTGCTTGCTGGCGCGACCGGGCGTGACCCCATTGTCAGAGGGCAGGGCGCCCGCATCGACCGCACGTAGGAAAACCGACAGGTCAAATCCGAGGGCTCCATCTACAAGAGGCACAAGGCGCTTGCTGTGCTTGTTCTTGATGGATTTACCGCCAGTGTCTTCGTTGATGTCGATGCACCACAGGCCGTCTACCTGCTTGATGTCGGCTTTGGTCAGGTAGCTGATTTCACCCACACGGGCCCCGGTGATAGCCGCCAGGGATAAGGCCCAGCGCTGCCAGGAGGACTCGGGAAGGGTATCTACATGGTCCATCAGGGCGACCACTTGATCCCGAGTGAAAGCTACCCGCTCGCTGTCCGCTCCCTTGGTGATCTTGAGCTTATCCGCGTACTGCTTGGTGAGTTTGTCCGTCCTGACCGCCCAGCTCATTACTGCTTGCAGCTTGGCCCATAGGTTGTTCACCGTGGACGCCTTACGGCCTTCCAGCAGCTTGTCACGTAGTCTGGTCATATCCTCGCGAGTGTGGCCCCGGAGGTCTGTCACGCCGATGGCCTCGAAAGCCCGCCCGATGTTCGTGTGGACTGTGATTGCAGCTTTCCGGCTGGACTCTTTGAGGTTGATGCTGTGTTCGGCCATGTAGAGAGCCGAGAGGTCACCCCAGGTCAGAGGTTCTTGAGGGGGGCTTACAGATAGGGAAGGGGAAAGGTCAGTCTGACTATCATGGGTTGCTTTTTGATTGAGCTGATCAATGATCTTTACCAGCGCCCCCGAGCGGCCCTCAATGCGAGCATTGGCAGCGGCCATGATGCTTTGACCGATAGCTACAGCTCTATGCTGGACAACGCTCAGGTCACCCTGTTTGCTGATCTGCCGAAGAGCCCCGTACATCTCCCGATAGAACTCGCTATGCGCGATGTCCACCCCGAAGTTCCCATGAGCGATCTCCAGGCACTCCTCAACGATGGCGGCCAGTCGCTCCTTGAGCTGCTCCCAGGTCGCATCGGGTTTATCAAGGTGGAAGTAGGCGAGCGCCCTCTGGATGTTGCTGGAGATTTGCATGGCTGTGCTTCGGTCGCTGGTCCGCAGGGACACGGTGAAGGAGGAGTACGGCAGTCCTTGGGTGCGGATGCGCAGGTAGTAACGCCCGTTTCGTCTGTAGTGCCATGGCTTAGCCAGGACGGTGGTGAGCTTCGGGCGGTCGCTTTCTAACAGGTTTGTAACACTTTGGGCACTGATTTGACTGGTCATTGGCTGGAACCCTTGAGTTTGTGGGGTTCCTGTCCTTCAGTCGGGATTGCAACAGAATCTTGCCTCGATGGTTGAGCAGTCCCGGCAGGCGGGCGCCAAGGTGCTGGTGCTGGGCATGCGCCTGCCGCCGAACTATGGCAAGCGCTACACCGATGCGTTCGCTCGCGTGTTCAGTGATGTGGCCAAGGAACAGCAGGTGCCGCTGGTGCCGTTCTTTCTCGAAGGCGTCGGGGGCGTGGAGGGCATGATGCAGGCCGACGGTATCCATCCGGCGGCCGGTGCCCAGCCAAGGCTGTTGGAAAACGTCTGGCCGTCGCTCCAGCCGCTGCTTTGAGGCTTTTCCGGGACCGGGCTTTCGGCTAATGTTGCGCACCCGCTCCGGAGTCCCCCATGCCTCGCCCTGCCTGGTCCCTGCACGCCTATAAGCTGATCGAGCCAGACGAGCAGCTCGACCTGTTCGCCTGCCGTGAGGTTCGCTTGCACCTGGTGGCGCGCCAGCTCGAGCTGGGGGGCTACGCCGACCGTACTTTGTGCGGCGGATTGCTGCCGGCCATGCCCCGTTGGTGCGAGGTGGGCCGCAGCCTTCTGCAGGACCGCCGGTTGTGCCCGTTCTGCAAGCAGGAACTCGAGGCGCAGCGCGACGGCAAGCGGCCGGAGTGGCCTGACAGCTAGCCTCCCGGCGGTTGGCGGGCCGGTGTACAATCTGCCACTCATTTTTCAACCCTCAGCCAAGGATTCCCGGATGTTGTCGCGCGTTCCCGCCGTCGCCCGTACCCTGTCTCTGGCCGCCGCTGTGCTAGCCGGTAACGCCGCAGCACTGGAGCTGCCTCTGCCGCCCCCCGGGGAAGATATCGTTGGCCAGGTCCAGGTGATCAAGGCCAAGTACGAGGACACCTTCGCCGATATCGGCTCGGCCAACGACCTGGGCTACCTGGAGATGGTTGCGGCCAATCCCGGCGTTGATCCCTGGCTGCCGGGCGAAGGCGCCGAGATCATCCTGCCGACCCGCTTCATTCTGCCGCCGGGGCCGCGCGAGGGGATCGTGATCAACCTCGCCGAATACCGCATGTACTACTTCCCGAAAGGGCGGAACGTGGTGCACACCTATCCGCTGGGTATTGGCCGAGAAGGCTGGGGCTCGCCGATCAGCACCACCAAGATCACCGCCAAGACGCCGAATCCGGCCTGGTACCCGCCCAAGTCGATCCGTGAAGAGCACGCTGCCGATGGCGACCCGCTTCCGACCGTGGTGCCGGCGGGCCCGAACAACCCTCTCGGTCCGTTCAAGTTCACTCTCGCTCTGCCGGGTTACCTGATCCACGGCTCCAACAAGAAGTTCGGCATCGGGATGCGTGTCAGCCATGGCTGCTTCCGGATGCTTAACAACAACGTGCTGGAGCTGGCCAGGATGGCGCCGGTGGGTACGCCGGTCCGCGTGATCAACGAGCCGTACAAGTTTGGTGTCAGCAACGGCAAGATCTACCTGGAGGCCCATGCACCGCTGGACGACCATGGCGATCCGTCGGTAGTCGACAAGCACACTGCGGTGATCAATGCGCTGCTCAAGCGCGAGGATCTGGTCAACACCATCCGCCTGGACTGGGACGTGGTGCGTGAGGTAGTGGCAGCCGAGGATGGTTTGCCGGTGGAGATCGCCGAGCCTTCGACGTCGGTCGCTGCCAGCGCTCCGCCTTCACTCTGATCGTTTTTCACAAAACCCGTTGCTCTATTTGAGTGGCGGGTTTTTTATCGCCTGTACTTTTGTTTCTGCAATAAAAAACCGACCCAGTTGCCTGGGTCGGTTTCAGGTAAAAGCCTTGTGGGCTATTACTTGCGACTGGCTTTTTCCAGCATGCGCAGAGCGCGCTCGTTAGCCTCGTCAGCGGTCTGCTGGGCTTTCTGAGCAGCGGCCAGAGCTTCGTCAGCCTTGCGGTAGGCTTCGTCAGCACGGGCTTGAGCACGAGCAGCTGCGTCTTCAGTAGCGGTCAGACGAGCTTCGGTTTCTTTGGAGGCGCTGCTGCAACCGGTGGCCAGAACAGCAGCCAGAGCCAGAGCAGAGAATTTCAGAACGTTGTTCATCGTGTTCCCCTTTAAGGTGGATATTTCCATTAAAAGCAATTCCCCGAGCGTGGGAAATTAGCCGGCGTACATACTACCCATAACTTGTAGTAAGTAAACTGACGGGGCGCAAGGCGGACACTTTTTTTCACCTAGGCTGCCTTTTTACCCCACTGGCCGCGGGCGCTTGAGCAAAAAACGACCAAAAAGCCGGGCTTCGTCACAAGCGAAGTTCAAATTCTAGTCGTTGTATGTGGGGCTGAGCTGTTGAGTCGGCTGCTGTGGGTTATCGATAAGTTGAATTGACTTGTCAGCGCTTGGCAGCAAGTTGCCGTCATACGTGTTCTTAGGTGAACTTCTTCACGTAATGGAAAAGTGTTTGTAGCGACCCCAGGGGGTGGATGGTGGCACCTTGGGCGCACTGATAAGCTCGTCGCATTTTTACGGCCTCAAGGACGGCGTCATGGCAAAAATTCTCAAGTGGACAGTGCTGGGCGTTCTGGCGCTGGCTGTCCTGATCAAGGGTTCTTTGTGGCTCTCTGTGCGTTCCATCATGAATGAGGCGGTTACGAAGCTCTCGCCTGTGATGGACATCAGCTACGGCGGCATCACGTCGTCGTTCGATGGCCGTGTCGGTCTGGAGAACGTCACGATCCGCGTTCCTGCCCTGGGCGACAGCCTGCAGGTGCAGCACGCGCAACTGCGCTTCAACGGGCTTCGTGAGCTGCTGAGTTTCAAGGAGCGTCTGGAGGAGGGGAAGCTGCCCAAGCAGATGTCCGTCGAGCTCAAGGGGCTGCAACTGGCAGTCCATGGTCCGTTCATGCAGCAGTTGTATGATGCGCCGGCCGAGCGCAGCATCTTCACCGCGATGAGCGAGGTGGCCTGCGGCAAGGTGAGCCACATCGGGACCAACGAATTGCTGGACATGGGCTACCGGACGTTTGAAACCGATGCCCAGTTCTCTTACCAGTTGGAAGAGGGCGCCAAACGCCTGACCTTCAACCTCAAGGCTGACACCCGCGACATGGGTGATACCCGTCTCAGTCTGTCCCTGATCAACATGCCGGACAATCCGGGCGACCTGCGGGTCAACCCGCCGCGCGTCTCCAGCGTGGTGTTCGAGCTGAACGACAACCAGTATCAGCGCAAGGTGCAGGATTTCTGTGCCGGCAAGCTCGGTCAGTCGCGCGAAGCCTACCTCAAGACGGCGGTGGAGCAGTTCGACCGCAACCTGCGTGCCCAGCGTGTCGCGCTCGAGCCTGCTGTGCTGGCAGCCTACGGTCGTTATCTGAGCGATCCACAGGCCCTGCGCCTTGAGCTGAGCCCGAGCGAGGGCATGGCCTGGGAGGGCCTGGAGTTCTTTGAGCCAAAGGACGTGATCGGCATGCTGCGCCCGGTGTTGTTGGTCAACCAGGAGGCGGTGCAGCCAATCGGTTTCTCCTGGGTCGATATCACCAAACGGCCGGAAATGAAGGGCGACGAGAGGGTGTCTGCCGCAGTCGAAAAAGATGAAAACGCCGGTGCCTCGCCGCGCTACGAGTTCGTCCAAGTCTCCGATCTGGCGAGATACAAGGGTAAACGCCTGCAATTCATCACCTATGATGGCGCCTATTACCAGGGTGTATTACACAAGGTGGAGAACGGTAAGGCGTTCCTCAGTGTCCAGTTTGGGTCCGGTTCGGCTGAAATGTTCCTTCGGCTCGAAAAGATAGATAAGGTACGGGTGATGTTTTAAACCCACAGAGGAGTTGCGATGAGCGAGGCGCTGTCCATCCATCATGACCAGGCAGGTCACCAGTTCGAGACCACCGTGGATGGTCACCGTGCTTACCTGGCCTATATGGATCTCGGCAAGCAGACCCTGGATATCTACAGGACCTTCGTGCCGAACGCGCTGCGCGGGCGTGGCATTGCTGCGGCGCTGACCGAGAAGGCGCTGAACTTTGCCGAAGACCAGGGCTACACCGTGATTCCCTCGTGCTCCTATGTAGAGCGTTATATCGAGCGCCGCCAACGCCACGCTCCGAAGGAGTGAAGAGCGCTAGAACAAAAACGCCGGGCAAAGCCCGGCGTTTTTGTTCTAGCGGCAGCCCTTCAGGCGCGCTTGCGCTTGGGCAGCACGTCCTTGAGCTTGGCGTGCATGGAGCGCAGGGTCTTCTCGGTGGTATCCCAGTCGATGCAAGCGTCGGTGATGGAGACGCCGTACTGCAGCTGGTTGAGGTCCTTCGGGATGGATTGCGCACCCCATCCCAGGTGGCTTTCCACCATCAGGCCGACGATGGAGTTGTTGCCCTCCAGTATCTGGTTGGCGACGTTGTCCATTACCAGTGGCTGCAGCGACGGGTCCTTGTTGGAGTTGGCGTGGCTGCAGTCGACCATGATGTTCGGCTTGATGCTGGCCTTGGTCAGGGCCTGTTCGCAGACGGCTACGCTGACCGAGTCATAGTTCGGCTTGCCGTTGCCGCCACGCAGCACCACGTGGCCATAGGCGTTGCCTTTGGTTGTGACGATGGAGACGCCGCCTTCCTGGTTGATACCGAGGAAGCGATGCGGGCTGGATACCGACTGCAGGGCGTTGATGGCTACCGTCAGGCTGCCGTCGGTGCCGTTCTTGAAGCCCACCGCCGAGGACAGGCCGGAGGCCATCTCGCGGTGGGTCTGGGATTCGGTGGTGCGAGCGCCGATGGCCGACCAACTGATCAGGTCCTGCAGGTACTGCGGCGAGATCGGGTCCAGGGCCTCGGTAGCAGTCGGCAGGCCTTTTTCGGCCAGATCACGAAGGAGCTGGCGGCCGATGTGGAGGCCATCCTGGATCTTGAAGGAATCATCCAGGTAAGGATCGTTGATCAGGCCTTTCCAGCCGACGGTGGTGCGGGGCTTCTCGAAGTACACGCGCATGACCAGGAACAGCGTGTCGGAAACCTCGGCAGCCAGGCTTTTGAGGCGGTCAGCATATTCGTGGGCGGCCTTGATGTCGTGGATGGAGCAGGGCCCCACCACCACGAACAGGCGGTGGTCCTTGCCGTCGAGGATGTCGCGGACCACCTGGCGGCCGTGGGCGACGGTCTGCAGGGCAGCACCCGTCAGGGGGATTTCGCGTTTCAGTTGCGCCGGGGTGATCAGGGTCTCGTTGGAGGCAACGTTCAGGTCGTCGATCGGTAAATCAGCCATCGTGCTAGTCATTGGAGTTCAGTCGTCGGGTCACGGGTGCTTGACCGCCACCATCCCCCGAGCGGCGGAGCACGGCATTGAAGGCGTGGCAGGGACGCGGAACCTTAACGCTTTAGGCGGTGGCTAGACAATGGCGCCAAGGTTGCAATTGGGCGGAAGCAATCAGTTCAGGCTGGAAGCCGAGTACTCGATGGCGTGCTGGGCAATCCACTCCTCGGCGATCTGCTCGATGGGCTGCGGTTCTCCCGATTCCGCCTCGCGCTGCTTGCGGTAGGCCTCGATCTGGCAGACCTGCTCCACCATGCGGGCGCGGAACAGAGACTCCTCGTCGGTGAAGCAGATGCCGACGAGGTAGTCGTCCGGCTGCTTGCGGCACCACGCCACCACTCCTGGGCAACTGGCCTGCTCGCCCAGGAGTGGGATGCGCAGCTCGATTGCGGTGCCCTTGCGGAAGCCTCTTATGGAGTTGCACGCCACGCCGCCGAGGCTGATATTGTGCAGCCGCTGTCGCGGCAGGAAGTTGTGCTTGCGCAGAACCAGTTCGACCGGCAGGTCGCTGGGGTGACGCAGGAATCGGCGCATATGAGGACTCCTTTGTGCCAGTGGTCTGGCCTGGTTGGAGAATACGGCTTGCATGAGATCGAGTTGAGCGACTTCGACGCTGATCAGCGTCTGCTCAGTCTGCCCGGAGCCTCCTTGCTGATATTTACCAGCATAGGCTGTGCCAGTTGCCGTTGGGCGCGCCGCCATTTGCCGGGGCTCGACCTGGCCGTCGACCGGTTGTGCTGGATAGACGCTGCCGATAACGGTGGTTTGGTCCAGCGCTACGAGGTGTTCCACCTTCCCGCCCTGTTCCTGGTGCGGGATGGCCAATTTCTTGGCGCCCTGCACAGTACGCTGCGTGGCGCTGATCTGAACGAGAGCCTGGCCGTTGCCCATCAGCGCCAGGCAGAGGAGCTGCCTTGATGAGTGTGACCCCATCCCCCCGTATCGGCATCATCGGCACTGGCGCCATTGGGGGGGTCTACGGTCTGCTGCTTGCCCGCGCCGGATTCGATGTGCATTTCCTCTTGCGCAGTGAGTATGAAACCGTCAGCCGCCAGGGGCTGCGCTTGTCCAGTGTCGTTCACGGCGAGTTGGCGCTGCACCCGGTGAATGCATACCGGCATGCAGCGGCGATGCCCCCATGCGATTGGTTGCTGGTGGGGGCAAAGACCACCAGCAATGCCGAGCTGGCACCGCTGATCAGCCAGGTTGCCGTACCAGGTGCCAAGGTGGTGCTGTTGCAGAACGGCCTTGGGGTGGAGGAGACGTTGCGCCCCCTGCTGCCCGAGCACCTCAATCTGCTGGGCGGGCTCTGTTACATCTGCGTCCACCGCGAGGGTCCGGGTCATGTGGTGCATCAGTCTCTCGGTGCCGTGAACCTTGGCTACCACAGTGGCCCTGCTACCGAAGCTGCCGAGCGCATGGCGATTCTCGAGGAGGGAGTGGGTTTCTTCAGGGCCGCCGGGCTGGACTCTGCCGCCATGCCCAGTCTTGAGCAGGCGCGCTGGCAGAAGCTCGTGTGGAACGTTCCTTATAACGGACTTTCCGTTCTGCTCAATGCGGGGACCACCGCGCTGATGGCCAATCCGGACAGCCGCGCACTGATCCAGGCACTGATGCAGGAAGTGGTGGAGGGCGCCGTGGCCTGCGGGTATACCCTGCCGGAGGGCTTTGCCGGCAAGCTGCTGGCATCGACGGACCGCATGCCTGACTACCTGCCCAGCATGTATCACGACCACGTGCAGCAGCGGCCTCTTGAACTCGAGGCTATTTATGCGGCTCCTCTGGCCGCCGCAGGAGCAGCGGGGTGTGACCTGCCCCGAATCCGGGCGCTTTACCAGGCGCTGCGTTTCATCGATATGCGCAACCGTGAGGAGTGAGTGGCGAGGATGAGCGCGCTGAACGACAAGCTGGTGCTGGCGATTTCCTCCCGGGCGCTCTTCGACCTGGATGACAGTCATCGCGTCTATGAGTCGGAAGGGATCGAAGCCTATCGCCAGTATCAGATCGAGCACGAGGACGAACTGCTGGAGCCGGGTGATGCCTTTCCCCTGGTACACAAGTTGCTGGCCCTCAATGAGCAGCTCGCCCAGGCGCGCGTGGAGGTGATCTTGGTCTCGCGCAACAGCGCGGACACCGGCCTGCGGGCGTTCAACTCGATCCAGAAGCACGGCCTGGCAATCTCTCGCGCAGCCTTTTCCGGTGGTCGCAGCCCCGGACCTTACCTGAAAGCGTTCGGCTGCCACCTGTTCCTCTCTACCCATGTGGAGGACGTCCGGGTGGCGCTGCAGGCGGGCTTCGCGGCGGCGACCATTCTCCCCGGCGCACCTCGCAGGGCGTCCAGCAGCGAGTTGCGCATCGCTTTCGATGGCGACGCTGTGCTGTTTGCCGATGACGCTGAACGTGTCTACCAGTCCGGCGGGCTGGCTGCATTCCAGGCCCATGAGCGTGAGGCAGCGTTGAGGCCGCTGGACGGTGGACCGTTCAAACCCTTTCTCTCGGCACTTAACCAGTTGCAGCGCGAATTGCCCGTGGATGGGTGCCCGATTCGAACCGCGTTGGTGACCGCGCGCTCTGCTCCGGCCCATGAGCGAGTGATCCGCACCCTGCGTGATTGGGATATTCGCCTGGACGAGTCGTTCTTCCTCGGGGGGCTCGAGAAGTCCGCTATTCTCGATGCCTTTGGCGCCGATGTATTCTTCGACGACCAGGCCGGCCATTGCGAGAAAGCCCGCGAAGTGGTCGCCACCGGGCATGTACCGCATGGCGTGAGCAACGAGCCGAAGATCTGACTAAGCTGATGCGAGGCCCGCCAAGCAGGCAGTAGGAGGCCTCATGATTCGCTCGATCCTCTATGCGACCGACCTCGGGTTGTATTCGCCTTATGTCCTTCAACACGCCCTTTCCCTTGCCAAGGCCCACAAGGCTGAACTCTACGTCGTACATGCAGTGGAGCCCCTCGGGCTGTTCGCCGAATCCGTCCTGCAGACGTACCTGGATGAGACGCTGTTGAAGGAACTGCGTGCCCAGGGCCTGGGTACGGTGATGGCCAGCATCGAGCAGCGTGTACTCGAAGGCTTTCGCGACGAGATCGGTGAAGCGGAGAACGAACTGAGCCTGATCAAGACCGTCCGGGTGGTGCAGGGGGACCCGCCACAGATGATTCTGGAAGAGGCTCAGAAACTTGGGGTCGATCTGCTGGTCGTAGGCAGTCACAGTCACGGTGCTGCGCTTGAAACGCCGCTGGGGCGCACGGCCTCCCGGCTGGTGCAGCTTTCCGAAGTGCCGGTCTATCTGGTGCCTATGCTCCAGCACCGTGGGCGGGGCGAGTTCTGAGACGCCGACGAAAGAGCGTGCAGGAAATAAAAAAACGTCTAGTTTTAAGCCTCAAACCATTAATATGGTTATAAAAGGTCACTGACCACTCACGCGTCGCCATCTGCTCCGAGGGACATCTATGAAGCTTCAGCAACTGCGCTACATCTGGGAGGTGGCGCACCACGACCTGAACGTGTCAGCCACCGCGCAGAGCCTCTATACCTCGCAGCCGGGCATCAGCAAGCAGATCCGCCTGCTCGAAGATGAGCTGGGGGTCGAGGTCTTCGCTCGTAGCGGCAAGCACCTGACCCGCGTGACGCCTGCCGGGGAACGAATCATCAACACGGCCGGCGAGATCCTTCGCAAGGTCGAAAGCATCAAGCAAATCGCCCAGGAGTTCTCAAACGAGAAGAAGGGCACCCTCTCCATCGCCACCACCCACACTCAGGCGCGCTATGCGTTGCCATCGGTGATCAGCAGTTTCATCCGCCAGTATCCCGACGTGTCCCTGCACATGCACCAGGGCACCCCGATGCAGATCGCCGAGATGGCCGCTGATGGGACCGTTGACTTCGCTATCGCCACCGAAGCGCTGGAGCTGTTCGGCGACTTGGTGATGATGCCCTGCTACCGCTGGAACCGTTGCGTGATCGTGCCCCAGGGGCACCCCCTGGCCAAGCTGCCGAAGCTCACCCTGGAAGCCTTGGCGGAGCACCCCATCGTCACCTATGTGTTCGGTTTCACCGGGCGCTCCAAGCTGGATGAGGCCTTCAGCCACCGTGGGCTCACACCGAAGGTGGTGTTCACTGCGGCTGATGCTGACGTGATCAAGACCTACGTGCGGTTGGGCCTTGGGGTCGGCATCGTGGCGAAGATGGCGGTCGATGCCAAGCTGGACAGCGACCTGGTGGTACTGGATGCCAGCGAACTGTTCGAGTCCAGCGTGACCAAGATCGGCTTTCGCCGCGGCACGTTCCTGCGGGGCTTCATGTGCGACTTCATCGAGAAGTTCGCCCCCCACCTGACCCGCGACATGCTCGCCAAGGCTGTGCAGTGCCACAACAAGGTGGAACTGGACGAGCTGTTCCAGGGCGTGCAGCTTCCCACCTACTGATTGCCTCCCTTCAACGAACACGCCCGGCAATCGCCGGGCGTGTTCGTTTCAGCCTGCCTCCAGAACCTCGTGGAGGAATTCGTGGAAGACGGTGTAGACCCGCTCGCGGCCGTCGTCCGTCCGCACCACGAAGAATGGCGCGCTGTCCACGCCGTAGAGTTGAGCCGCGATCCAGCCCGGGCCCGTAGGGTCACGCTCGTCCGCCACCAGGGTTCGGTCGATGCGCGACAGGTGGTTGCCCCGTTCCAGCAGTCGCATCACATCCTTGCACTTTGCACAGGCCGTTCCATCGGCCAGGACCTTGGTCACCAGTGTGATGCGCATCGTGTCACTCCCGGGCGATCAGGTTGCCCGCGTGCAGCCCGCACTCTTTCTGGGTGGCTTCCTCCCACCACCAGCGGCCTTCGCGTTCGTGCTGGTTGGGCAGCACGGGGCGGGTGCAGGGCTCGCAGCCGATGCTGATGAAGCCGCGCTCGTGCAGCGGGTTGTAAGGGACCTCCAGCATGCGGATATAGGCCCAGACCTCTTCGCTGCTCATCTGTGCCAGGGGGTTGAACTTGTAGAGAGGTTTATCCGGCGTGGAGAAGGCGCCGTCCACTTCCACGGCAGCCACCTTGCTGCGGGTGCCGGGGCTCTGGTCGCGGCGTTGGCCGGTGGCCCAGGCGCTGACGCCCGATAGCTTGCGTCGCAGCGGCTCGATCTTGCGGATGCCGCAGCACTCCTCGTGGCCGTCCTTGTAGAAGCTGAACAGACCCTTCTCACGGACGAAAGGCTCCAGCCTGGCAGCGTCGGGGGAGAGCACCTCGATGGCGATGTCGTAGTGCTCACGGACCTTGTCGATGAAACGATAGGTTTCCGGGTGCAGGCGGCCGGTATCCAGGCTGAATACCTTCACGTTCTTGTTCAGCTTCCAGGCCATGTCCACCAGCACCACGTCTTCGGCGCCGCTGAACGAGATCCACAGGTCGTCGCCGAACTGCTCGAAGGCGAACTTGAGGATTTCCTGGGGGGATTTGCTGGCGTAGGACGCAGCAATATCGGTGACGTCGAAGGGGTGGCTCATCAGGCGGACTTCCTACTGGCTGCGGCGCTACGCGCTCTGTGGCGGCGGATGGTAGCAAAAGCCATTTATGCGCCTAAATAACCATACGGAAGGTGGACTGCCTGTTTCGGATATAAGGCGTCGCGTTGCGTGCCCGGCGAGGGAAAGGCTAGAGTGCCGCCTCCTTTACAAGCCAATAACGGGGAAATGCTCGTGGAAATCGCCTGTCTCGACCTTGAAGGTGTGCTGGTTCCTGAAATCTGGATCGCCTTCGCCGAAAAAACCGGAATCGAAGCGCTCAAGGCCACCACCCGCGACATCCCCGACTACGACGTTCTGATGAAACAGCGCCTGCGCATCCTCGACGAGCACGGCCTGAAGCTGTCCGACATCCAGGAAGTGATCGCCACCCTCAAGCCGCTGGACGGCGCGGTGGAGTTCGTCGACTGGCTGCGTGAGCGCTTCCAGGTGGTCATCCTTTCAGACACCTTCTACGAGTTCTCCCAGCCGCTGATGCGCCAACTGGGCTTCCCGACCTTGCTGTGCCACCGCCTCATCACCGACGAGACCGACCGCGTCGTCGGCTACCAGTTGCGCCAGAAGGACCCGAAGCGTCAGTCCGTGATTGCCTTCAAGAGCCTCTATTACCGCGTGATCGCCGCCGGCGACTCGTACAACGACACCACCATGCTCTCCGAGGCCCATGCCGGCATCCTCTTCCACGCCCCGGACAACGTCATTCGCGAGTTCCCGCAGTTCCCGGCCGTGCACACTTACGAGGACCTCAAGCGCGAGTTCCTCAAGGCGTCCAACCGCCCGCTGAGCCTCTGAGCCCAGCCATGAAAAAGCCCGCGCAAGCGGGCTTTTCTGTCTCTGGCCCCGGCTTACAGCGCTTCCAGGGTACGCAGCAGGACCTGAACCTTGGTGATCGACTCGCGGTACTCCGCCTGCCAGTCCGAGTCGGCCACGATGCCGCCGCCGCCCCAGCAGCTTGCCTGGCCGTCCTTCACCAGCAGGGTGCGGATGGCGATGGAGCTGTCCATCTCCCCCCGCACGTCCAGGTACAGCAGCGAGCCGCAGTAGATCGAGCGGCGTGTCGGCTCCAGCTCGTCGATGATCTCCATCGCGCGGATTTTCGGCGCTCCGGTGATGGAGCCGCCGGGGAAGCTGCCTGCCAGCAAGTCCAGCGCGTCCTTGCCCTCGGCCAGCTCGCCGCGAACAGCACTGACCAGGTGATGCACGTTGGGGTAGCTCTCCAGCGCGAACAGCTCCGGCACCCTCACGCTGCCGATGCGGCAGCTGCGCCCGAGGTCGTTGCGCAGGAGGTCGACGATCATCAGGTTCTCGGCGCGGTCCTTCGGGCTGCAGAGCAGGTCGTCGGCGTGCGCCTGATCCTCGTCCGGGGTCAGGCCGCGCGGGCGCGTGCCCTTGATCGGGCGGGTCTCCACCTGGCCTTGGCTCAGGCGGATGAAGCGCTCGGGGGACAGGCTGACGATCGCGCCGGCTTCCAGCGCCAGGTAGCCCGAGAAGGGCGTCGGACAGGCACCGCGCAATGACAGGTAGGCACCCCAGGGGTCGCCGTCGCAGGGGGCCTGGAAGCGTTGGGTGAAGTTCACCTGGTAGCAGTCCCCGGCACGAATGTAGGCCAGGATGCGTTCGATGCCCCGACGGTAATCCGCCTCGCTGATGCTGGCCGCGAACGGTGCCTTGAGGCGGAAGGCGCCCGCTGGCTGCGCTGTCGGCTCGCTCAGCAACTGGATCAGCCGAGTGCGTTCGTCATCGGCCACCGCGGGGTGGAAGACCAATTGGCTGGTGCGCCGCTCATGGTCGCTCACCAACGCCCAGGCATACAGGCCCAATCGGGCGTCAGGCAGCCCCAGGTCATCCCGAGCCTGTGCGGGAAGGCACTCCAGGCGGCGACCGAAGTCATAGGCGAAATAACCGATCAATCCGCCCGTGAATGGCAGCTCCACGCCGTCCGGCGCCTCGCAGCGCCCCAGTTGGTGCAGCGCCGCGCGGAGGCGGTCAGCGAAGTCGTTGGCCGATTCGTCGGTACCTGGCGCAAGTTCTGCCAATGGCCAGGCGCTGAATAGGTCATAGCGTCCACGGCTGGCGCCGGGTCGCCCTGCATCCAGCAGCACCGCCCCGGGTGCATGGCGGATGTGCGAGAAGCGCATTCCCGGATCTTCGTGATAAGGCAGGGGGTGTACGAGACAGTTGGGCATAGGACAAAGCAAGCAGGGCGACAGCGGATTCTAGGGAAACTCTGAAAAAGTTCCAATTTTGCCTCGCTGCCGTTTCGGGCAGTGCATGCTTGCCAGGGTGAAACGGACTTTTTCAAGACCGCCCCAGGTACGGCTGTAGAGTCGATGCTAGAGCGATTTCCCAAGTTTACGCAGGAAATGCATTCTGATAATTATGGACAGGTCCCGCGGGGGGAACCCCCCGTCCCACAATGATAAAGACACAGGGATACAGGCCGTGGATGCAGTTCTCGACCCCGCTGCCGGCAGTTTCTTGCGCTCGCAAACGATGACGCCCCGGGCGTCTGCCGGCTATTTGCCACGACCGCAGATCCAGGCGGCCATGGCGGCATACCCACAAGCTCGATTGCTGCTGTTCTCGGCTCCGGCCGGTTTCGGCAAGAGCACTGCCCTGGCCTCGCTTGCCGAACAACGTCGGCAGGCCAGCAGCGCCGTGGCCTGGCTTTCGCTGGGCAGTGAGGACGACGATCCCGCGCGTTTCTTCCTGAAGCTCAGCCATGCGCTGGACGAGGCCGTGCCCGGCCTGGCCGATCCTGCCCGCGCCTTCCTGCAGAACACCATGCAAGTGCCCGTCGCAGCGGTGCTGGAGAGCCTGCTGGTGGGGCTTTCCGCCCTCGACCAGCCGCTGCTGCTGGTGCTGGACGACCTGCACCTGGTCACCGATGCCGAAATTTTCAACGCCCTGAGTCGATTGGTGAAGCTGGCGCCACCGGGTTTCAGCCTGGCCATTGGCAGCCGCTCCCTGCCGCCGATGAACCTGGCCACCCTGCGGGCCAAGGGCTGGCTGCTGGAGGTGGGGCTGGACGAATTGCGCCTGACCGAGGACGAAACCCGCGCCTACCTTGAGCGCAGTGGCATCGTGTTGGACGACGCCACCCTGTCCGCACTGCACCAGCGCACCGAGGGCTGGATGATCGGCGTGCACCTGGCCAGCCTTTGGCTGCGCCACCAGCCCCAGGCCGCCGAGCAGGTGCAGACCCTGGGTGCCGACCAGGCCGCCGTGGGTGACTACCTGCTCACCTCCGTATTCGAACAACTGCCCGCCGACCTGCAGGAAGCCCTGCTGGCCCTGGGCATCGCCAGCCAGCTCAGTGGCGACCTGGCCAATGCCCTCACCGGGCGCAGCGATGGCCAGGCCCTGCTGGAGCGGCTGGAGACCATGCAGCTGTTCCTCCTGCCCCTGGATCGCGAGCGCCAGTGGTACCGTTTCCACCACCTGTTCGCCGACTTCCTCCGGGGCCGGTTGCGCGCCCGTGACCCGGACCGTTTCCAGCAGTTGCACTTCAACGCCAGCCTGTGGTTCACCAACCACCACATGCAGAACCTCGCCATCGAGCACGCCTGCCTGGCCGAGGACCCGGAGATGCTCGCGGCCCTGGTGGACGGCTGCGGCCTGGAGCTGATCAACCGCGGCCAGCTCAACCAGATCTACCGCTGGCGCCAGCAGGTGCCGGACGACATCGCCGCGCGCTACCCCACCCTGGTGCTGGCCGACGTATGGAACAGCGCCACCGAACTGGCGCTGCCCGAAGCCAACCAGATGCTCGACGACCTGCTCGCCCGCTGGGGCGGGGAGGGCTGCCAGGCTCCCGTCAGTGACAAGTACCTGGCAGCGCTTGCGGTCAAGGCCGCCATCGCCTTGCAGAAAGACGACCTCGACCTGTGCGTGACCCTGGCACGCAAGGTCGAAGGCCACCTGGGGCAGAACGAAGCCTTCCTCGAAGTGGCCATGCTGGTCATCGGCGCCCTGGCGCTGTCGATCCTTGCCCAGCCCGACCACGCTCGCCGCTTGCTGGCCCTGGCCCAGCAGCGCAACCACTTCCTCGAAGGGCGCTACCTCGACATGCAACTGGGCAACGTCGAGGTGCTGCTCGCCCTGGAGCAGGGCCAGGTCAAACAGGCGCAGCTTCTCCACGAACAGATGCGCGCGCGCCTGGTGCCGCTGTTCGACGAACGCTCCCGCGCCCTGGCCTTGCTCGCCATCATCGAAGCGCTTATCGCCTACCACCAGGGCCGGCTGGACGGCCTGGAGGAGCGCCTGCGCTGGGCCCTCGGGCATGTCGACGTGATCAAACCGATCGATATCTACGCCCAGGGCATGCTGTTCCTCGCCCGCGTCCAGCGCATGCAGGACCGCTCCAAGGAGGCCCAGGCCACCCTGGTGCTGATGCAGAACCTCGCCGCCCGCAACCAGTCCTGGCGCTTCTACGCCCAGGCGGTGGCCGACGAGGTGACACTGATCCTTCAGGAGCCGGCCACCGACCGTATCAAGCGTGCCGAGCAGCGCCTCAAGGCCGTGGACTGGGACAAGCTCGCCGCCGACTACGTCCGTCGCGGCTTCAACCCGGTGCTCTGGACCCAGGGCCTGCTGCGGGTGCGCCTGCAGCAGGCGCGCGGGCACTACAGCGAGGCACTGCACGAGATCAACCAGTTGCGCGCCCAACTGCTGCCCGGCTGGCACGGCCTGCAGCGCTTGCGGCTCGACCTGCTGGCAGCGCTGAGCTACCAGCGCCTCGGCTACCAGGAGCGGGCCCACAGCCTGCTGGTGCAATGCCTGCTGAGTGCCGAGCGCGAAGGCATCCGCAGTCTGTTCGTCGAAGAGGGCGATGCCATCCGCCTGTTGCTGCAACAGTTGGAAGCGGCGGAGCGCCAGCCCTCCCTGCAGGGCTTCATCCGCGAATTGCTGGCCATCTGGCCGGGGCAGGACGTGCGCAAGGCCCAGGACGTGCTGGAGGAGGGGCTGACCGAGCGTGAGCGCGAGGTCGTGCTGCTGGCCGCCGAAGGGCTTTCCAACGAGGAGATCGGCCAGCAGCTCTCGCTGGCCCTGGGGACCGTCAAATGGCACCTGCACAACATCTACGAGAAGCTCAAAGTGCGCAATCGCACCCAGGCCATCCGTCGGGCCCGGGAGCTGGGGTTGTTGCCGTGAACAGCGTCAGCCAGCCGTTCCACCTGCTGCGCACCAAGCTCTACCCGCCGGAGGTCGGCGGTCAGCCGCGCCTGCCGCGCCAGGTGCTGATCGACCGCCTGTGGGAGGCACGTGAGCGCCGCGTGCTGGTGCTCAGCGCGCCGGCCGGCTTTGGCAAGAGCACCGTGCTCAGCCTGTTCCGTGAGGCGTTGCAGCGCGAGGGCGCACGAGTCGCCTGGCTCTCCTGTGACGAGTCGGACAGCGAGCCGCAGCGACTGCTGCAGTACCTGGTGGCGGCCGTCGAGGCGGTGATACCCGGTTTCGGCGCCAACACCGCCGGCCTGCTCTGCGGCGAGGTGAACTGGCCGGTGGAGGCCATCATCGATGCCTTCGTCAGTGACCTGCAGCGCCTGGAGGACGAGCTGTACCTGATGCTCGACGACTTCCACCGCATTCGCCACGCCAGCCTGGAACAGGGCGCTCGCCACCTGGTGGAACGTCTGCCCCGCAACGTGCACCTGATCAGCAGCACCCGCTTCACCCCGCGCAGCCTGTTCGTCGAGAACGAGGCCTTCATGCTCCAGGCCGAGGACCTGCGCCTGTCCCTGGAGGAGACCGAAGTCTACTTCCGCGACGTGCGCCCGCTGGAGCTGAGCCGCAGCGAACTCAAGCAACTGCACGCGCGCACCGAGGGGTGGATCACCGCGCTGCATCTGGCCAGTCTGGCGCTGGCGCGGTATCCGGATCGCGCGGCCTTCCTCGCCAGCCTCAGCGGCACCGAGCGCAACATCGCTGACTACCTGGCCGAGGACGTGGTCAACAGCCTGCCGGTGACCTTGCAGCAGTTCCTCGATCAGACCTCGGTGCTGGACGAGTTCTGCGCCGACCTGTGCAACGCTCTGACCGGCCGGCGCGACGGCCTGGACATGCTGATGCGCCTGCAGCGCGAGCAGCTCTTCGTCATCGCCCTGGACGAGCAGGGCGAGTGGTTCCGCTACCACCACCTGTTCGCCGAGTTCCTCCAGGGGCGCCTGGCGCGACACGGCGACAGCGCGACCCTGCTGCACGCCGCTGCCCGCTGGTGCGAGAGCCATGACCTGCCCGACCGGGCCATCAAGTACGCCCTGAGGGGCCGGGATTTCGCCTTTGCTGCCGAGTTGCTGGAGCGCCAGGGCGCGCGGCTCATCGCCGGTAACCGGGTCTACGGCATTCTTTCCATGCTCAAGGACGTGCCGGCGGAGGTAATCCGCGAGCACCCGGTGTTCCAGATCTTCTACGCCTGGCAACTGGCCTTCGAGCAGAAGTTCGCCGAGTCCGAGGCGCTGATCGAAGAAGTCAGCACGCGCCTGCTGCAGGGGCGCGGCAAGGTCATCCACTTCGGACTCGGCGAGCTGCTGGCCGCGTCCCAGGTGCTCAAGGCCCTGGTGCTGCTCTACCAGGACAAGCTGGAAGCCTGCCTCAAGGTGGCCCGCCAGTGGCTGGCCATGGTGCCGGACAACCAGCCGGTGTTCCGCGCCAGCCTCGCCTGCGTACAGGCGGCGGCCTATGCGTTGCTGGGGGAGTTCGGTGATGCCGCCGGCTCCATTGCCGCAGCGCGGGAGTGCCTGCGCCTGGTGGACAGCGAATACCTGCACGTCATGACCAGCCTGATCGAGTCGCTGATCTGCAAGGAGAGTGGCGAACTGGAGCGTGGGCGCTCCATCGCCGAAGTCGCCCGGGGCCGTGTCGAGCGCGTGTTCGGCCGCCGCAGCCGGGTCGGCGGGCCGCTGGTGCTGGCCTACGCCGACCTGCTCTACGAGCAGGACCGCCACGCCGCCGTGCTGGCCGAACTGCCCCTGGCCACCACCTGGCGCGACGTGGCCACGCCGGTGGAGCTGATAAGCCGAGGCCAGCTGGTGATGGCACGGGCGCGGTTCTTCGCCGGTGAATCGGAGCTGGCTCTCAATCAACTGGACGACTGGCTCGCTGGGCTCCAGGGCCCTGGCTACGAGCGGGTCTTCGCCCACGGCATGAGCTGCAAGGTGCAGTTCCTGCTCTGGTTGCGCCGGCCCAACGAGGCCGAGCGAGTCTGCCTGCAACTGGAACGCCACCTGGCGCCGTTGTCCCAGGCCCGTTATGCCGACGCCCATACGGTGCTGGCGCTCTCCCAGGCACGACTCGCCCTCAGTGAGCGCCGGCCGGAGAAGGCCCAGTCCGTGCTGGAGGCCTGCCTGGCGCGGCAGGGCGCGGAACACCAGCGTGACCGCCGCCTGCGCCTGTCGCTGTTACTTTCCGTGGCGTACTGGCGCAAGGGTAACAGCGACAAGGCATTCGCCCTGTTCCAGCCCGTGCTGGAAGAGGCCTGGAACCGGGGCTACCGGCGCCTGTTCCAGGACGACGCGCTCTGGTTGCTGCCGTTGTGGGAGGCCTGGCGTGCTGCCGATCCCAAGCGCGCCGGGGTCTGGCAGGGTTTGGCCGATAACCTGAGCGAGCAGTGCCGTCGCCTCAACGTCGATCCGGAGACCTTCGACGACAACCAGGACATCAGCCACCGGGAGCGGGAGATCCTCCGTTTCGTGGCGGCCGGCTTGTCCAACCGTGACATCGCCCAGGCGGTTCACCTCTCAGAAGCCACCATCAAGTGGCATCTGCACAACCTGTTCGCCAAGTTGGGTGTGCGCAGCCGCACTCAGGCGGTGCTCAAGGGCAAGAGCCTGGGCCTGCTCAGTGAGGCCTGATGTGATTAATGCGGTAGGACTCGCCATGCTCCATCCCTTGGATGGGCTGGCAGCCGAGCAGGCGCTCGGTAACGTGGAATCAGGTCGGGGCGCCCTGCGTGCTCCGAGTCCGAAGCGGGAGCGCATAGGGAAGCAGCGCCTGCAACGGAGGTCGGCCAGGCCGATCCAACTGTCGCCGATGAGGAGGTAGGCGGCAGGCCCCCGGGGCAACCCACCTGTGAGAATCTTGGAGATAAAAACAATGAAAAGCTTCAAACAACTGGCTCTCGCCGCTGCTGTGCTCGCTGCTCCGTTCATGGCCCAGGCTGATTTGAAAGCCATGGATGACTCAGCCCTTTCGGGCGTCACCGGTCAGGATGGCATCAGCATCTCCGGTAACTTCAACGGCACCATCGGCAGCGTCGTCTACACCGACAAGGAAGGCTCCGCTTCCGGCAGCCTGCGCCTGGACACCATCGCCTTCACCGGTTTCAACATCTCCGACAGCGCCCCGATCCTGGTCGACGTGATCGACGGCGGTGCCAGCGGCAACGACAAGCTGCAGATCACCCTGCCGACCATCACCGGTCAGCTCAGCGTCGGCGCCATCCGCATGGGTGATGCCACCGCTGCCAGCATCGGCTCCCTGGCCGTCAACGACATGAACCTGGCCGGCACCACCATCAAGGTCTGGGGTCACTGATCCGCGCGTTCGACCTGTAGTCCGGAAGGTCCCGCCGAGCCCCGTCGGCGGGACCTTCCTCATCGCAAGTCCTGATTCGGAACGGCAATGATCGAGATACTGGTTGGCAGCCTGTTGGGCCTGTTCGGCTTCACCCAGGCCGTGGACACCAAGCCGCAGCCCCAGGGTTCCGTGAACCTGACGCAGTCGCTCGCGCCCAACGGCCCTTACCGGGAGACCGTGAACATCGAGCCGATGAGTCAGTTGCAGTTCCGCAATGTGATCCGCCAGGCCTACGACTACAGCTGTGGCTCAGCCGCATTGACCAGCCTGCTGGACTACTACTTGGGGCGTAACCTGCAGGAACGCCAGGTGATGGAAGGGCTGCTGCGCTATGGCGAGGCGGACAAGATCGTCGAGCGGCGTGGCTTCTCCCTGCTGGACATGAAGCGCTTCGTCACCGCCCTGGGCTACAAGAGCGGCGGTTTTCGCGCTGAATTCGAGGACCTCGACAAGCTGGAGCACCCGGCGCTGGTCCCGATCCACTACGGCGGCTTCAAGCATTTCGTGGTGGTGCGCGATGTCTACAACGATCACGTGTTCGTCGCTGACCCTGCCCTGGGGAACATCAGCTTCACCCGCACCCGATTCGAAGAGGTGTGGGACCAGAACGTGCTGTTCGTGATCTACCCGACCGGTGCGGAACCGCGTAACGCGATGGCCCTGACCGAGCGCGACCTGCGCCTGGTGGATGACAGGACCATCAGCCTCCTGGCGTTCCAGCAGTTTCCGCAGATCACCAAGTTCACCGAAAACCAGTTGGATGAGTTGGGCTCGGGAGGCGATATCCGTTACTACCGACGCAAGTGAGCGTGCCGTCGGCAGGCCATCCCGGCCAGTAAAAAGAAGAACCCGCATAAGTTAGAAAAATAACCAGGGGACCGTGCCATGGGAGTGAGGGGTTACGCATGGCTGGCCATGCTGGCGCTGGGCGCCTGCGGGCCGCTGTGGGCCGAGGAGAACTCGGTGGACGAGGCGCGTGAAGCGCTGAGCAAAAAGGACGGTGACGCCGACAGCGCCAAGGCGCTGGAGCAGGTGTTCCAGGCATCGGAGAAGAGCTACACGCTGCTGAAGAAGGGTGAGCGCACGCTCACCTACGGCTTCGACTACTCGCTGACCCGTGATGTGCAGATCGAGCAGGTGCGCACCGGGAGCAACGTGTACAGCGTGATCCCGCGCAGCGAGGCCCAGCACACCTTCACCAACTCCTTCACCTTCGACTACGGCGTCTGGGACAACCTCACCTTCAGCGTGCGGCTGCCCTTCATCGCCAAGTACGACACCGAGCGCGACCTGAATGTCTACAGCCTGGGCGATGTGTCCGCCAGCCTGCGCTGGCAGCCCTGGTCGGCCACCCGCGGCAAGCCGGTCACCACGCTGTTCGCCACCTTCGGCCTGCCTACCGGCCAGAGCCCCTACGACATCAACCGCGAGTCGGACCTCTCCACCGGCAACGGCTACTACAGCCTGGGCGTGGGGGCCAACACCTCCTACGTGATCGACCCGGTCGTGCTGTTCGGCTCGGTCGGTTACACCTACAACATGCCGGTGCACAACATCCACCAGAACGTTGGCGGACGTGAGCTGGTGGACGTGGACCCGGGCGGCACCCTGTCCATGAGCATGGGGTTCGCCTACGCGCTGTCCTATGACGTCTCCCTGGCCACCTCCTACCAGATGGCCTACAACACGCGCCCCACCTACACCTTCTCCGACGGCAACAAGGCCGAAGGCAGCGAACAGACCAGCGCGATCATGAACTTCTCGCTCGGCCTGCGAACCTCGCCGGACTACATCGTCAACGTCAACGCCGGCTTCGGCATGACCGAGGACTCCCCGGACGTGATGCTCGGGTTCTCCGTTCCCCTGGACATCAAAGGCCTGAAGGCCCAGTAACCGGCGAGGCGACGACATGACGATGCGTATTTCGCCGCTGGCCTTGGCGCTGGCGGGGGTGGGGCTCGGTTGGGCGGGGGGCGCACAGGCGCAGTTGGCCAACGACCTGACCATCGGCAACCCCAAGGCCATGGCCATGGCCAATGCCGTGACCGCCGACTCCACTGGGATCGATGCGGTGCACTACAACCCGGCGGCCCTGGTCAAACTCAAGGGCCGCCAGACCACGGTGAAGATGATCGCCGGGGTGATGGACATCCGCGCCAAGTTCGATGCGCCCGCCGACTACGGCTTCTTCGGCTACAAGAACGACAGCGTGGCCGGTGCCAACAGCCGCACCCTCACACCGGCCATGTACCTGCCCGGCATGGGCGGCATGACCGACATGCCGCTGCTGGCAGCCCCGCTGGCGGGGCTGTCGATCAACCCGCCGGGCTCCAAGTTCACCTTCGCCACCAACGTCTACGCGCCCATGGCGCTGGGCTACTCGCGGGATTCGGACAGCGATCCGGCGCGCTTCCAGGGGCGCCAGGTGGCGATCCAGCGCATCACCTATTTCTCGCCCTCACTGGGCTACCAGGTGAACGACGAGCTGGCCCTGGGGCTGTCGGTGGGGTTCTCCCACCAGGCGATGGCGCTCAACCAGGACTTTCGCGCACCGGGGATGCTCACCGGCTTGGCTGCCCTGGCTCACGACACCATCTGCCCAGGGATGGGCACGATCATCGGTCCGATCCTGAACGTCTGCGGCGGACGCATCGGCCCCTTCGACTCGCTCGCCAACCTGGACCTGGACATGCAGGAGTCGCTGTCGCCCACCTGGAACATCGGCGTGCTCTGGGAGCCCACCGACTGGTTCGCCTGGGGCGCCACCTACCAGAGCGAGGCCCGCATGCACCTGCAGGGCAAGTACCGGGTGGACTACTCCAGGGAGTGGCAAGGGTTCTGGAGCGGCTTCCAGTCGGCGGTATTCGGCCAGATCCTCAGCCCGCTGTTCCCGTATGGGCGTACCGACGAGGAGAGCGGCAACGCCACGCTGACCATGACCTACCCGGACAATTTCTCCACCGGGATCAAGATCAAGCCGTTCGAGCGCTGGCAGTTCAACTTCGACCTGAAGTGGTCCGGCTACAGCGACTGGAACGAGTTCGAGATTGAATTCGACCGTGAGCTGGACATGCTGCGCATCGCCAAGACCTTCGGTGGCGGCAAGGCCACCGCCACCAGCATCACCCTGGACCGCGGCTACCGCGACACCTGGAGCTGGGCGGTGGGGGCGCAGTACGACGTGACTGACCGCCTGGCCTTGCGCGCCGGCTACGAGTTCCGTCCCTCGGCCATTCCGGACGACAAGGCCGACGTGCTGGCGCCCATTGGCGACGCCCACCTCTACGGGCTCGGCCTGGGCTACCGCTGGGACAAGGACACCAGCATCGACCTGGGCGTTAATTACTTCGTCACTTCGCAGAAGACCATGGCCGGGGAGAGCTGCAACATGAACTGCGATGGCCTGGACAAGATGGTCTACAACCCCTACGCCGGGATGAACGTGGAAACCTCGGTCAAGGCGTTGATCATGGCATTCACCTACACGACGACCTTCTGATGAAGACGCTCATTTCCGTCCTGCTCGCCCTCTCCATCCTGCCGACGGTACAGGCCAGCGGCGGGCGCTACCTGACCTGGATCGACGACAACGGCCGCGTGCACAACAGCTTCGTCGACGACCGCTACAGCCAGCAGCAGCAGGAGGCGGCCCGGCGCGTCAGCCGCAGCGATCTGGAGCGGCTGAAGGAGCAGGGTGCGGCCGGCTGGGGCGCGGCCGGTGGCGAGCAGAAGCGTCGCTATTTCACCTGGGTGGATGCCAGCGGCAACCTGCAGAACAGCTTCTACGCCGCCGGCCAGGTGCCGGCGGGCCAGCGTGACTACCTGCTGCCCAGCGGGCATCGCGCGGGCGAGTACATCGATGCCGACGTGCTGGAAGGGCGCGGTTACTCCCGCCCGGAGAACGGCACCGGTTACTACACCTGGGTGGACGACCAGGGGCGCACCCACAACTCCCCGGTGCCGCCGAAGGACGGCACCAGGGCGGTGGCCAGCGTCGGCCAGCCAGTGGCTTACACCGAGAGCCGTGAGGTGGTGTTCGAGCGCAAGGCGCCGATCCTTCCCGCTCTGGACGGCCAACCCAGCGAAGCCATGAAGGCTCTGCTGGAAGGCAGCGAGGAGCGCAGCCGCGTGCTCTACCAGGAGCTGGTGGAGCAGTGCTGTGGCCAGTTGTCCGATTCGGCCTTCACCGAACTGTCCGCCGAGGAGCCGCGTTACGAGGAGCTGAACCGCTTCTCGCCGAGCTTCACCTTCCCCATGGGGCGCAGCTACTACGCCGCCGTGCGCCTGCCGCGCTCGGGGCGGGAGTACGGCTTGCGCATCCGCAGCTTCGCCAATCGCCAGGTGGTCTACCCGTCGATCCTCTTCCTCGACGAGGCCAAGCGGCCGACCCGACTGGTGAGCGACGCGGTGTACCAGCTCCACGGCGAGACCTGGTACCGCTACGCCTACATCGAGGGCACCGTGCAGGTCCGCGCCAACCAGGGCGAGCGCTATGCGCTGTTGCTCACTACCGACGAAGACCGCGCGGTGAAGACCCTGGACAACAAACCCTACAAGCGCCCACTGCAGGACCTCGCCCTGAGCGAGACCGGCATGCAGGTGCATGAGCATTCGGATGAGGGGGCGTTCGAGCTGGCTATCTTGCGGTAACGTCGGGCTGCTCTGTCGCCTGGCGACCTGCCATGAAAAAGCCCGGCATCGAGCCGGGCTTCTTCATGGGGGAGGACGGGTCAGACTTCCGACGGCCGTACGTTGCCGAACAGTGCCTGGGAGAAGCGCACGCGCTCTTCCGGGGACTCCTGGATGCCCTTGGCCTTCAGCTCTTCGAGGCGGGCCTCGACGGCGTGGGCACGGTGGGTCAGGCCGCAGTCGTTGGCGATCTGGATGTTCAGGCCCGGACGGGCGTTGAGTTCCAGGATCAGCGGGCCCTTGTCCACGTCCAGCACCATGTCCACACCGATGTAGCCCAGCCCGCACAGCTCGTAGCAACCGGCCGCCAGCTTCATGAAGCCGTCCCAGTTGGGCAGCTGCACGCCGTCCACTGCGTTGGTGGTGTCCGGGTGCTTGGCGATCTTGTTGTTCAGCCAGGTGCCGCGCAGGGTGATGCCGGTGGCGAGGTCGACGCCCACGCCGATGGCGCCCTGGTGCAGGTTGGCCTTGCCGCTGGACTGGCGGGTGGGCAGGCGCAGCATGGCCATCACCGGGTAGCCCATCAGCACGATGATGCGGATGTCCGGCACGCCTTCGTAGCTGATGCTCTTGAAGATCGGGTCCGGGGTCACGCGGTACTCGATCAGCGCGCGGTCGCGGTGCCCGCCGAGGGAGTAGAGGCCGGTGAGGATCGAGGAGATCTGATGCTCGATCTCCTCGTGACTGATGATCTTGCCGGAGACGGTCTTGTAGCGGCCTTCGAAGCGGTCGGCGATCACCAGGATGCCGTCGCCGCCGGCGCCTTGCGCCGGCTTGATCACGAAGTCGTTACGCTCGCCGATGATCTCGTCGAGCTTGTCGATCTCCTTCTCGGTGGAAATGATCCCGTACATCTCGGGTACGTGGATCCCCGCCTCGATGGCGCGCTGCTTGGTGATGATCTTGTCGTCGACGATCGGGTACAGGTGCCGCTTGTTGTACTTCAGCACGTAGTCCGCGTTGCGTCGGTTGATGCCCATGATCCCTTTGGCTTCAAGGGCTTTCCACGTCTTGATCAGGCCGAACATGGGCTCAGTCCTTCACGAAGGCTTTGAAGCGGAACAGTTCGGTCAGGCGGTAGCCGCGGTAGCGACCCATCGCCAGCATGAAGCCCACCAGAATCAGCAGCACGGCCGGGAAGGTGAAGATGAAGTAGGTCAGCTCCGGCACGGTCATCAGCAGGTGCGCCAGGGTGGCGGCGAACAGCGTACCGATGGCGACCTTGAAGGCATGGCCACCGCCGCGCTCTTCCCAGGTGATGGACAGGCGTTCGATGGTCATGGTCAGGATCACCATCGGGAACAGGGCGACGGACAGGCCGCGCTCCAGGCCGAGCTTGTGGCTGAGCAGGCTGATCACCGCGATGAGGATCACCACGAACGTCAGTACCACCGACAGGCGCGGCAGCATCTGCAGCTTGAGGTGCTCCAGGTAGGAGCGCAGCGACAGGCCAAGCGCCGTGATGATGGTGAACAGGGCGATGCCGAAGCCCAGTTGGGTCTCGCGGAAGGCCAGGGCGATCAGCACCGGGGTGAAGGTGCCGAGGGTCTGCAGGCCGCCGAGGTTGCGCAGGATGAGGATCACCAGCACACCGATCGGGATCATGATCATGATCTGGTAGGTCTGCTGGGTCTGCAGCGGCAGGCCGTAGAGGGAGTATTCGAGGAAGTCGGCGTCGGTGTTCTCGTCGGTCAGCTTGGCCAGGCGGATGGCGTTCATCTCGCTGTTGTTCAGGCTGAAGGTCACCTGGGCCTTCTTGCCGCCGTCGACGGTGATCAGCGGCTCGTCGCCGGTCCACCACACCAGGCGATCACCCGGCAGGCCCTGCTGGCCGGTCTCGGGGTTGAAGTAGAGCCAGCTCTCGCCGTTGAAGCTGCGCAGCCAGAGCTCGGGGCTCTGCGGCTGGTCGGCGGCGAGGCGGATGGTGTGCACGCGCTCCATCGGGACGTGGGCGATGGACAGCAGCAGTTCGATGACCTTGGCCTTGTTCGGCGTGCCGGCGTCGCCGCCGAGCAGCAGCTTGACGTTGTCGTCGTTGGCGTTGTTGACGCGCTTGATGGTCTCGCTGATGAAGGTCTCGACGTCCGCCGAGTGCTGGCGGATGGGCGCCAGCAGGGCTTCGGCGGCGATCTTCTCGGCGCCTTCCACCGGGATGCTGTCGCGGAAGATCGGCCCTTTGTCTTTGGGCTTCTCGCCGCTGTAGCGCTTGGTCAGCACCAGGCGGTAGTAGAGGGTCTGGTTGCCACTGGCGCGACGGGCGGACCAGGTCACCTTGCGGTTGCCGTCCACGCGATTGATGCTCACGCCGTAGTTGTTGGAGATGAAGCTCTCGTTGAGGCTGACGTAGTCCCGGTTCAGCGGCGGTACGAACATCTGCACCTTGATCGGGTCGCGCGGGCTGGCCTGGAACTCGACCTTGGCGTCGATGTTCCAGAGGTCGTCGGTCTCATCCTCGGTGATCGGGATGCCCTGAATGAAGATCTGGTAGGCCGTTATCAGAATGCCCAGGCTCACCAGCAGGGTGATGAGGGCTTTCAGATGCAGGGTAAGAGAGCGCATGTGAGTTACTCGGCAGCGTTTGCGTCAGTGGCACAGCCGGGTTGGCCGGCAGCGTATTTAAGGCTCGGGTCGACCAGTGCATCGAAGCGCTTGAGCGCCTCGGAACCGATCAGGAGCGGGTATTGGAAAGCGCTTCGGTCGGTGAGGTTCACTTCGATCCGCCGCAGGGCGCTGCCCATGCACACGTCCAGCTCGATGACCGGGCGTGCGGTGTAACGCTTGTCGTCTTCCTCGGGGTTGTAGTCACCGGCACGCCGCTTGATCTTGCTGATCCGCGCCAGGGGGCGCTCGATCGGATGGGCGTGGGTGTCGTCGATGGCGAGGTAGAAGCGCACCCACGACTCTCCGTTCTTCTTGAAACGCTTGATGTCGCGGGCACTGAGGGAAGCTGTCTTGGCCCCGGTGTCCAGTTTGGCGGCGATCACCAGATCAAGGTCGGAAAGGCGGGCGTATTCGTTCAGACCGTAAATGGTCTTGCCGTTGGCGAGGCTGAAGCCTGGCAGGCTCGCCAGGCACAGGAGCAGGGCTAAGGGCTTGTAAGTCATGAGTCCTTGGATGCGGTTCGGGATCCTGATGCCCGGCGCGAGGACCATGGCCCCGGCGTCTGGCGAAAGAGTCTAGCAGGCAAACGGATGGCGCCTCGCCAGGCGCATGAGGCGCGCATTCTAGCATGTGGGTTTTCCACGGCGACAGCCGGCCCATGTGCTTTGTGAAGGCGCTGGCGCCTTTATATGAATTTTTCGCGACACTCGACCATTGTCGACAATGTTGGTCTTTGGTTTGACAGTAAATGACCTTGAGCGTACTTTTCGGTGCATCTTAAATTGAATGTGTCGACAATCATGGCTGCTACCCTGGAAACTCCCCTGGCTGTGACCGAAGACTCGGAAACCCTCTCCGAGCACGTCTTCCGTCGTATCCAGGCCGCCATCATCCGGGGTGAGATTGCACCGGGTAGCAAGATCTCCGAGCCGGAGCTGGCGCGCACCTACGGCATCAGCCGTGGTCCGCTGCGTGAGGCGATCCACCGCCTGGAAGGGCAGAAGCTGCTGGTGCGTGTGCCCCATGTCGGCGCGCGGGTGGTGTCGCTGAGCCCCACCGAACTGATCGAGCTGTACGAGATCCGTGAATCCCTCGAAGGCATGGCCTGCCGCCTGGCCGCCGAGCGTATGACCCAGGACGAGATCGACGAGCTGCGCCGGGTGCTGGATACCCATGAGCGCGACGAGGCCTTCCAGGCCGGGCGTGGCTACTACCAGCAGGAGGGCGACTTCGACTTCCACTACCGGATCATCCAGGGCAGCGGCAACCAGACCCTGACCCGCATGCTCTGCGGCGAGCTTTATCAACTGGTGCGCATGTACCGCATCCAGTTCTCCGCCACGCCGAACCGCCCGCGCCAGGCCTTTGCTGAACACCACCGTATTCTCGACGCCATCGCCGACCGAGACGGCGAATTGGCCGAATTGCTGATGCGCCGTCACATCGGCGCCTCCAAGCGCAACATCGAGCGCCACTACGGCTCCCAGAACGGGCAGGACGCGCTCGCCAACCCCTCCCAGACCCGAGGTGACTCATGACCCAGCTCTCCGCCGGCCAGCGTTTCCGCCAGGCCCTTGCCGAAGAAAGCCCGCTGCAGGTGATCGGTGCGATCAACGCCAACCATGCGCTGCTGGCCAAGCGTGCCGGCTACAAGGCCATCTATCTTTCCGGTGGTGGCGTGGCGGCCGGCTCCCTGGGTCTGCCGGACCTGGGCATCAACACCCTGGATGACGTGCTCACCGACGTGCGCCGCATCACCGATGTCTGCGACCTGCCGCTCTTGGTGGACATCGACACCGGCTTCGGGCCCAGTGCCTTCAACATCGAGCGCACGGTGAAGAGCCTGATCAAGGCCGGCGCCGCCGCGGCGCACATCGAGGACCAGGTGGGCGCCAAGCGTTGCGGTCACCGCCCGGGCAAGGAGATCGTCTCCTGCGAGGAGATGGTCGACCGCGTGCGCGCCGCCGCTGATGCCCGGACCGATCCGGACTTCTTCCTCATCGCCCGCACCGACGCCATCCAGGCCGAGGGCGTGGACGCCGCCATCGAGCGCTGCCTGCGTTACGTCGAAGCCGGCGCCGACGGCATCTTCGCCGAGGCCGCCTACGACCTGCCGACCTATCAGCGCTTCGTCGAGGCCCTGAACGTGCCGGTGCTGGCCAACATCACCGAGTTCGGCGCCACCCCGCTGTTCACCCGGGACGAGCTGGCCTCGGTTGGCGTGGCCATCCAGCTCTACCCGCTGTCCGCCTTCCGCGCGGCGAACAAGGCGGCGGAAGCCGTGTACACCGCCATTCGCCAGAGCGGCCATCAGAAGGATGTGATCGAGCTGATGCAGACCCGCGCGGAGCTGTACGACCGCATCGGCTACCACGCCTTCGAGCAGAAGCTCGACGCGCTGTTCGCCGCCGGCAAGAAGTAGAACCAGCAAGGTAGGGTGGGCTTCAGCCCACCGTGTCAGCGCGCTGTTGGTGGGCTGAAGTCGATCGCCGCCCGGCCCACCCTGCTCAGCGCGCAACAGAACAAAAAGACTCGAGGAGATACCGATGAGCACCAACGAAACCACCACTCCGGGCTTCAAGCCGAAGAAATCCGTGGCCCTTTCCGGCACCGCCGCCGGCAATACCGCCCTGTGCACCGTGGGCCGTACCGGCAACGATCTGCACTACCGGGGCTACGACGTGCTGGATTTCGCCAATCGCTGCGAATTCGAAGAAATCGCCCACCTGCTGGTCCACGGCAAGCTGCCCAACGTCGCGGAGCTGGCCGGCTACAAGGCCAAGCTGAAGGCTCTGCGCGGCCTGCCCGCTGGCGTCAAGGCCGCGCTGGAGCAGCTGCCACCTTCCGCCCACCCGATGGACGTGATGCGCACCGCCGTCTCCGTGCTGGGCTGCCTGTCGCCGGAGAAGGATGACCACAACCACCCCGGCGCCCGCGACATCGCCGACAAGCTGATGGCTTCCCTGGGGTCCGCGCTGCTGTACTGGTACCACTACAGCCACAACGGCAAGCGCATTGAGGTGGAGACCGACGACGACTCCATCGGCGGCCACTTCCTGCACCTGCTGCATGGCGAGAAGCCCCGCGAATCCTGGGTGCGCGCCATGCACACCTCGCTGAACCTGTACGCCGAGCACGAGTTCAACGCCTCCACCTTCACCTCGCGGGTGATCGCCGGCACCGGCTCGGACATGTACTCCTGCATCGCCGGCGCCATCGGCGCGCTGCGTGGGCCCAAGCATGGCGGCGCCAACGAGGTGGCCTTCGAAGTGCAGAAGCGCTACGACAGCCCGGATGAGGCCGAGGCCGACATCCGCGCCCGTGTCGAGAAGAAGGAAGTGATCATCGGCTTCGGCCACCCGGTCTACACCGTCTCCGACCCGCGCAACAAGGTGATCAAGGAAGTGGCCCGCGAGCTCTCCGTGGAGCAGGGCAACACCAAGATGTTCGACATCGCCGAGCGCCTGGAAAGCACCATGTGGGAAATCAAGAAGATGTTCCCCAACCTCGATTGGTTCAGCGCCGTCAGCTACCACATGATGGGCGTGCCCACCGCCATGTTCACCCCGCTGTTCGTGATCGCCCGCACCTCGGGCTGGTCCAGCCACGTCATCGAACAGCGCATCGACGGCAAGATCATCCGCCCGAGCGCCAACTACACAGGCCCCGAAGACCTGGAGTTCGTGCCGCTCAAGGACCGTAAATAACAATGACCACGACCGTGAACAGCCAATACCGCAAGCGCTTGCCCGGCACCGCGCTGGATTACTTCGACGCCCGCGAGGCGGTCGAGGCGATCCAGGCCGGCGCCTGGGACAAGCTCCCCTACACCTCCCGTGTGCTGGCCGAGCAGCTGGTGCGCCGCTGCGAGCCCGCCGACCTGACCGCGTCGCTGGGGCAACTGGTTTATCGCAAGCGCGACCTGGATTTCCCCTGGTACCCGGCGCGGGTGGTCTGCCACGACATCCTCGGGCAGACCGCGCTGGTGGACCTGGCCGGCCTGCGTGATGCCATCGCCGAGCAGGGCGGGGACCCGTCCAAGGTCAACCCGGTGGTGCCGACCCAGTTGATCGTCGACCACTCCCTGGCCGTGGAAGCCGCCGGTTTCGACCCGGACGCCTTCGAGAAGAACCGCGCCATCGAGGACCGCCGCAACGAGGACCGCTTCCACTTCATCGACTGGACCAAGACTGCATTCAAGAACGTCGACGTGATCCCCGCCGGGAACGGGATCATGCACCAGATCAACCTGGAGAAAATGAGCCCGGTGATCCAGGCGCGCGGCGGCATCGCCTTCCCCGACACCTGCGTCGGCACCGACTCGCACACGCCGCACGTGGATGCCCTGGGCGTGATCGCCATCGGCGTTGGCGGCCTGGAAGCCGAGACCGTGATGCTCGGCCACCCGTCGATGATGCGCCTGCCCGACATCGTCGGTGTCGAACTGACCGGCCAGCGCCAGCCCGGCATCACCGCCACCGACATCGTCCTGGCCTTGACCGAGTTCCTGCGCAAGGAGCGTGTGGTGGGCGCCTACGTCGAGTTCTTCGGCGAGGGGGCGGACAGCCTGTCCATCGGCGACCGCGCGACCATCTCCAACATGTGCCCGGAATACGGCGCCACCGCCTCGATGTTCTACATCGACGAGCAGACCATCGACTACCTCAAGCTCACCGGCCGCGAGCCCGAGCAGGTGGCGCTGGTGGAGCACTACGCCAAGACCCTGGGGCTGTGGGGCAGTGCACTGAAGACCGCCGAGTACGAGCGCGTGCTGAGCTTCGACCTGGGCAGCGTGGTGCGCAACATGGCCGGCCCGTCCAACCCGCACCGCCGCCTGCCCACTTCGGCGCTGGCCGAGCGCGGCATCGCCGACGAGGCCAAGCTGCAGGCCGGTCGTGACGAAGAGGCGAAGGGCCTGATGCCCGATGGCGCGGTGATCATCGCCGCCATCACCAGTTGCACCAACACCTCCAACCCGCGCAACGTGATCGCCGCCGGCCTGGTGGCGAAGAAGGCCAATACCCTCGGTCTGGTGCGCAAGCCCTGGGTGAAGACCTCCTTCGCGCCGGGTTCCAAGGTCGCCAAGCTGTACCTGGAGGAAGCCGGCCTGCTGCCGGAGCTGGAGAAGCTCGGCTTCGGCATCGTCGCCTACGCCTGCACCACCTGTAACGGCATGTCCGGCGCGCTGGACCCGGTGATCCAGAAGGAGATCATCGACCGTGACCTGTACGCCACCGCCGTGCTCTCGGGCAACCGCAACTTCGACGGGCGCATCCACCCCTACGCCAAGCAGGCCTTCCTCGCCTCGCCGCCGCTGGTGGTGGCCTATGCCATCGCCGGTACCGTGCGCTTCGACATCGAGCAGGACCCGCTGGGCACCGATGCCCAGGGCAACCCGGTCACGCTGAAGGACCTGTGGCCGAGCGACGAGGAGATCGACGCCATCGTCGCCGCCTCGGTGAAGCCCGAGCAGTTCAAGCAGATCTACATCCCGATGTTCGACCTGGGCAGCGTGCAGGAGGCGGAAAGCCCGCTGTACGACTGGCGCCCGATGTCCACCTACATCCGTCGCCCCCCGTACTGGGAAGGCGCGCTGGCCGGCGAGCGCACGCTCAAGGGCATGCGGCCGCTGGCGATCCTGCCGGACAACATCACCACCGACCACCTGTCGCCGTCCAACGCCATCCTGGCGGACTCGGCCGCCGGCGAGTACCTGGCGAAAATGGGCCTGCCGGAGGAGGACTTCAACTCCTACGCCACCCACCGTGGGGACCACCTGACGGCCCAGCGCGCTACCTTCGCCAACCCGCAGTTGGTCAACGAGATGGCCGTGGTCGACGGGCAGGTGAAGAAGGGTTCGCTGGCCCGTGTGGAGCCGGAAGGCCAGGTGATGCGCATGTGGGAAGCCATCGAGACCTACATGAACCGCAAGCAGAACCTGATCATCGTCGCCGGTGCCGACTACGGGCAGGGCTCGTCCCGCGACTGGGCGGCCAAGGGCGTGCGCCTGGCGGGTGTGGAAGTGATCGTGGCCGAAGGCTTCGAGCGCATCCACCGCACCAACCTGGTGGGCATGGGTGTGCTGCCGGTGGAGTTCAAGCCGGGCACCACGCGCCTGACCCTGGGCCTGGACGGCACCGAGACCTACGACGTCGAAGGCGACATTTCGCCGCGCTGCGACCTGACCCTGGTGGTCAATCGTCGCAACGGCGAGGTGGTGCGGGTGCCGGTCACCTGCCGCCTGGACACCGCCGCCGACGTCAGCGTGTACAAGGCCGGTGGCGTGCTGCAGCGCTTCGCCAAGGACTTCCTCAAGGGCGAGGTCTCCTGACTGCGTAGGGTGGAGGGCGCTTTTTCCCTCCATCCTGCGGCTCATTGAAGGCTTAGCCCGGATGACATCCGGGCCATTTCTCAGGACTGCACTCATGGCTCATCTGCCGCAAGTGAAAATCCCCGCCACCTATATCCGTGGTGGCACCAGCAAGGGCGTGTTCTTCCGTCTGCAGGACCTGCCCGAGGCCTGCCAGGTGCCGGGCGAGGCCCGTGACCGGCTGTTCATGCGGGTGATCGGCAGCCCCGATCCCTACGCCGCGCACATCGACGGCATGGGCGGGGCGACTTCCAGCACCAGCAAGTGCGTGATCCTGTCGAAGAGCGGCCAGCCCGACCACGATGTCGACTACCTCTACGGGCAGGTCTCCATCGACAAGGCCTTCGTCGACTGGAGCGGCAACTGCGGCAATTTGTCCACCGCGGCGGGCGCCTTCGCCATTCACGCCGGGCTGGTGGACCCGTCTCGCATTCCGGCCAACGGCACCTGCGTGGTGCGCATCTGGCAGGCCAATATCCAGAAAACCATCATCGCCCACGTGCCGGTCACCGATGGCCAGGTGCAGGAAACCGGCGATTTCGAGCTGGACGGGGTGACCTTCCCGGCGGCGGAGATCGTGCTGGAATTCCTCGATCCGTCGGATGACGGGGAGGAGGGCGGTTCCATGTTCCCCACCGGCAACCTGGTGGATGAGCTGGACGTGCCGGGCGTTGGCACCTTCAAGGCGACCCTGATCACCGCCGGCATTCCCACGGTGTTCGTCAACGCCGAAGAGATCGGCTACACCGGCACCGAGCTGCGCGAGGCCATCAACGGCGACCCCGAGGCGCTGGCGCGCTTCGAGAAGATCCGTGTCGCCGGCGCACTGCGCATGGGGCTGATCAAGGCCCCCGAAGAGGCGCTGACCCGCCAGCACACGCCGAAGGTGGCGTTCGTCGCGCCGCCCAGGGACTACCAGGCCTCCAGCGGCAAGACGGTGAAGGCCGACGAGATCGACCTGCTGGTGCGGGCGCTATCCATGGGCAAGCTGCACCACGCGATGATGGGCACGGCGGCGGTCGCCATCGGCACCGCGGCGGCCATTCCCGGCACCCTGGTGAATCTGGCGGCCGGTGGTGGCGAGCGCACGGCGGTACGTTTCGGCCACCCCTCCGGCACCCTGCGCGTGGGCGCCGAAGCCCGGCAGGTGGACGGCCAGTGGCAGGTGACCAAGGCGATCATGAGCCGCAGTGCGCGGATATTGATGGAAGGCTGGGTACGGGTGCCGGGCGACAGCTTCTGAGTCGCTCAGTGCTGGCTGGTACCCAGCAACAGGCCGCCGGCGCCGACAAAGAAGGCGCCGGTGGTGCGATTGAGGTTGCGCACGCCACGGGCGCTGCGGATCAGGCGGCGAATCTGCAGGCCGAACAGTGCGTAGAGCAACGAGGCGGCGTATTCGGCCAGCAGATAGGTCGTGCCCAGGTAGAGAAACTGTTCGGCGGCCGGCTGATCGGGGCGGATGAACTGCGGGAAGATCGCTGCGAACAGCAGGATGGCCTTGGGGTTGCTGATGCCGATGAGAAACTCCTGGCGAGTCGCCAGCCACAGGGTGCGCCTCGATTCTGCCGGGCTTTGTCGTTCGTCCAGAGCGAAGGCGCGGCTGCGCCACGCGCTGATACCCAGGTAGAGCAGGTAGGCGGCACCGACCCATTTGACTGCGCTGAACAACTGTTCGGAGGCCATCAGCATGGCGCCGAGGCCGACCGCCGAAATGAGCAGGAAGAAGGCGAACGCGATGACTCGCCCCGTGGTGGCCAGTACGGCAGTCGCCATGCCATGGCGGATGCCGTTGTTCATCGCGCAGAAGTTATTGGGGCCCGGCGTGATCGCGATCAGCAGGGCGATCGGGGCGAACAGCAGGGCATCGTTGAGGGTCATGACGGGCTCGCGAAATTACTTGAGGCGGCGCTCAACGCCTTTTTCCACCAGGATCTTGGCGGAAATCTCTTCCACCGAGAAATGGGTGGAGTTGATGTAGGCGATGTTTTCCCGGCGGAACAGGTTTTCCACCTCGCGCACTTCGAACTCGCACTGGGCGAAGCTTGCGTAGCGGCTGTTGGGCTTGCGCTCGTTGCGGATGGCGGTGAGACGGTCGGGGTCGATGGTCAGGCCGAACAGCTTGTGCTTGTAGGGGCGCAGGGCATTGGGCAACTGCAGGCGCTCCATGTCCTCTTCGGTCAGCGGGTAGTTGGCCGCGCGGATGCCGTACTGCATCGCCATGTACAGGCAGGTGGGCGTTTTGCCGCAGCGCGACACGCCGACCAGAATCAGGTCGGCCTTGTCGTAGTAGTGGGTGCGGGCACCGTCGTCGTTGTCCAGCGCGAAGTTCACCGCCTCGATGCGCTCCATGTAGTTGGAGTTGTGGGCGATGGAGTGGGACTTGCCCACGGAGTACGAGGAATGGGAGGTGAGCTCCTGTTCCAGCGGCGCGAGGAAGGTCGAGAAGATGTCGATCATGAAGCCGTTGGAGGTCGCGAGAATTTCCCGGATCTCCTTGTTCACGATGGTGTCGAAGATGATCGGTCGCGCCCCGTCTGCCTCGGCAGCCTTGTTGATTTGCTGTACCATGGCGCGCGCTTTTTCCACGCTGTCGATATAGGGCCGCGTGAGCTTTGCGAACGTGATGGTTTCGAACTGCGCCAGCAGGCTCTGTCCGAGGGTTTCAGCGGTAATGCCGGTACCGTCGGAGATGAAAAAAGCGGTTCGTTTCATGCGCCAAAGGCCTTAAGTCGGGAACGATTCTTGGCTATCATAGGTCCGTTTTGCTGGCCTGAAGCCGGCCTGCATTGTGACTCATTTTTCCGGCACCATGCCAGAACGCGGCGGAACCGCTCCGCCCAGCTATTCCAACAGATAGTGGAGAGATCACCTTGGTTGAGTACGTAGTTTCCCTCGATAAGCTCGGCGTCCACGATGTTGAGCATGTGGGGGGCAAGAACGCATCCCTGGGCGAGATGATCAGCAATCTGGCGGGTGCTGGGGTTTCCGTTCCCGGTGGTTTCGCCACGACTGCCCAGGCCTACCGTGACTTCCTCGAGCAGAGCGGCCTTAACGATCGCATCCACGATGCGCTGGACAAGCTCGACGTGGATGACGTCAATGCGCTCGCCAAGACCGGTGCCGAGATTCGCCAGTGGGTCATGGACGCCGAGTTCCCGGCGCGTCTGGACGCTGAAATCCGCGCGGCGTTCGCTGAAATGGCCGCTGGCAACGAGAACATGGCCGTCGCCGTGCGCTCCTCCGCCACCGCCGAAGACCTGCCGGACGCCTCCTTTGCCGGCCAGCAGGAGACCTTCCTCAACATCCGTGGCGTGGACAATGTGATCCGTGCCGCCAAGGAAGTCTTCGCCTCCCTCTTCAATGACCGTGCCATCGCCTACCGCGTGCACCAGGGCTTTGACCACAAGCTGGTCGCCCTGTCCGCCGGTGTGCAGCGCATGGTGCGTTCGGAAACCGGTACGGCCGGCGTGATGTTCACCCTGGACACCGAGTCCGGCTTCCGTGACGTGGTGTTCATCACCGGCGCCTACGGCCTCGGCGAGACCGTGGTGCAGGGTGCGGTGAACCCCGACGAGTTCTACGTGCACAAGCACACCCTGGAAGCCGGCCGCCCCGCGATCCTGCGTCGCAACCTGGGCAGCAAGGCGATCAAGATGGTCTACGGCGAGGAAGCCAAGGCCGGCAAGTCGGTGAAGACCGTTGATGTCGACCGCGCCGAGCGTGCGCGTTTCTGCATCACCGATGCCGAAGTCACTGAACTGGCCAAGCAGGCCATGATCATCGAGAAGCACTACGGCCGTCCGATGGACATCGAATGGGCCAAGGACGGTGACGACGGCAAGCTGTACATCGTGCAGGCCCGTCCCGAGACCGTTAAGAGCCGCGCCAGCGCTACCGTGATGGAGCGCTACCTGCTGAAGGAAAAGGGCACCGTCCTGGTGGAAGGCCGTGCCATCGGCCAGCGCATCGGCGCCGGCCCGGTGAAGGTGATCCACGACGTTTCCGAGATGGACAAGGTCCAGCCGGGCGACGTGCTGGTCTCCGACATGACCGACCCGGACTGGGAACCGGTGATGAAGCGCGCCAGCGCCATCGTCACCAACCGTGGCGGCCGTACCTGCCACGCCGCGATCATCGCCCGTGAGCTGGGCATCCCGGCTGTCGTGGGCTGCGGTAATGCCACCCAGATGCTCAAGGATGGCCAGGGCGTGACCGTTTCCTGCGCCGAGGGCGACACCGGCTTCATCTTCGAAGGCCAGCTGGGCTTCGACGTGCGCAAGAACTCCGTCGACGCCATGCCGGAGCTGCCGTTCAAGATCATGATGAACGTCGGCAACCCCGACCGTGCCTTCGACTTCGCGCAGTTGCCGAACGAGGGCGTGGGCCTGGCACGCCTGGAATTCATCATCAACCGCATGATCGGCGTACACCCCAAGGCGCTGCTGAACTTCGCCGGCCTGCCGCCGGAGATCAAGGAAAGCGTCGAGAAGCGCATCGCCGGCTACGACGATCCGGTCGGCTTCTACGTCGAGAAACTGGTCGAAGGCATCAGCACCCTGGCCGCGGCCTTCTGGCCGAAGAAGGTCATCGTCCGCCTGTCGGACTTCAAGTCCAACGAATACGCCAACTTGATCGGCGGCAAGCTGTACGAGCCCGAGGAAGAGAACCCCATGCTGGGCTTCCGTGGCGCCTCCCGCTACATCAGCGAGTCGTTCCGCGATTGCTTCGAGCTGGAATGCCGCGCGCTGAAGAAGGTGCGCAACGAGATGGGCCTGACCAACGTCGAGATCATGGTGCCCTTCGTCCGTACCCTGGGCGAGGCGAGCCAGGTGATCGACCTGTTGGCCCACTACGGCCTCAAGCGCGGTGAGAATGGCCTGCGCATCATCATGATGTGCGAGCTGCCGTCCAACGCCCTGCTGGCCGAGGAGTTCCTGGAGTTCTTCGATGGCTTCTCCATCGGCTCCAACGACATGACTCAGTTGACGTTGGGCCTGGACCGCGACTCCGGCATCATCGCCCACCTGTTCGATGAGCGTAATCCGGCGGTGAAGAAGCTCCTGTCTAACGCCATTGCTGCGTGCAACAAGGCGGGCAAGTACATCGGCATCTGTGGTCAGGGCCCTTCGGACCACCCGGACCTGGCCAAGTGGCTGATGGAGCAGGGCATCGAGAGCGTTTCCCTCAACCCCGACTCCGTGCTCGACACCTGGTTCTTCCTGGCCGAAGGCCAAGCCTGATCCCGAACGGTAACCGGAAAAAGGGCGGGTCATCACCCGCCCTTTTTCATGCAAGTAGTTTTCATGCAAAGCAGCAGTCTTCTTTTCCCGGTGGCCCTGGTGGGCGCCGAACTCCGTGGGGACCTCACGGAAGACCTCTATCGCCTCAAGCCTGGCAACAGTCCTGATCCCAGCGTTGAACTGGTGGTTACGCGCTTGGGCCTATACGGGCGTGAAGGGCAGCGCGGTATCCCTGTGGTGCTGGTGCACGGCAGCTTCTCCAATCGCCGCTTCTGGTACTCGCCGCGCGGCCTGGGCCTGGGGCCTTTCCTGGCCAGGGCGGGTTTTGATGTGTGGATCGTCGAGATGCGCGGCCACGGTCTTTCCCCTCGCAATCAGACCTACCGGCACAACCGCGTGGCCGACTATGCCCGCTACGATCTACCGGCCATTGGCGCCTTCGTGCGTGAGCAGGCCGGATCGCCCGCTCACTGGGTGGGGCACTCCCTGGGTGGTGTGACCCTGGCCGCCGCACTGGGGGGCGGCTACCTCGACGAGGAGACTGCGGCGTCCGTTGCCTTGTTCGGCAGCCAGATCAGTCGGGTCTACTGGCCCCTCAAGGTTCCGCCGGTGGAGTGGCTGGGGCGTTTCCTGCTCAAGCGCTTCGATGCGCTCTCCGGTTCCGGCCTCAAGCGCGGGCCCGAGGATGAGCCTATCGGCATCGGGCTGGAGAATCTCCGCTGGCATGGCCTGTTCGGCCGCTTCGGTGACGCCGAGCGAGATTGGTGGAAGGGGTTGGCGGATGTCCGGGTGCCGGTACTGGCCGTGGGTTCGGCTGGGGATCACCAGGACCCGGCGTGGGCTTGCCGGAAGCTGCTCGACCAGTTCGGCAGCGAGGTCCGTGAGTTCCTTTGCCTGTCCCGCGAGGCCGGCTTTGCCGAGGATTACGGCCATGTGGAGATGCTGGTGAGCAAGTCGGCGCAGCAGGAGGTCTGGCCGCTCGTCGAGCACTGGCTCTTGCACCGCAGCCTTCCGGCGTTGCCAGGCCAGCCTGAACGTGAACTCTCTTCGGCAATGTGAAAGCAATTCGGTTGATTGTCGCGAATTCGCTGCTCAACGTCCCGGAAAGCCGCTGTCACGGCGGTGTTGCGCCCTTGCGCGGCATCCGCCCCGGCGGTAGGGTGCTGCGCTGTTCCCGCCACGGGATCGCCTTCGACCTGGAGCGTGCCGGTGTATGCGCTGCGCAACGCTTTCCGCTGCCGGCCCAGGACGGTGATCGTGACGGCCCCGATCTCTAGACCCGCAAGGAGCCACGCCATGCAATACATCACCCCTGATCTGTGCGATGCCTACCCTGACCTGGTGCAGGTCGTTGAGCCGATGTTCAGCAACTTCGGTGGTCGCGATTCCTTCGGTGGCGAAATCGTCACCATCAAGTGTTTCGAGGACAACTCGGTGGTCAAGGAGCAGGTTGACCAGCCCGGTCAGGGCAAGGTCCTGGTGGTCGATGGCGGTGGCTCCCTGCGCCGTGCGCTGCTGGGAGACATGCTCGCCGAGAAGGCCGCGAAGAATGGCTGGGAAGGCATCGTGGTATACGGCTGCATCCGTGATGTGGACGTGATCGCCCAGACTGACCTGGGTGTCCAGGCCCTGGCCAGCCACCCGATGAAGACCGATAAGCGCGGTATCGGCGACCTGAATGTTGCCGTCACCTTCGGTGGCGTGACTTTCCGCCCGGGGCAGTACCTGTATGCCGATAACAACGGCATCATCGTCTCCCCCGAACCGCTGAAGATGCCCGGGTAACCGGGCAGGGTGGCGCGAGGATGACAGGTGAGCAGAGCCCCGGTGCGGGTTTGGTCCATGCATTCGTGCTCGACGCGCAGGGTGGCGCGCGCGCCATCAGTCGCGCCGAGCTGGATGGGCTCCAGCTCGGCGCGCATGAAAGCCTCTGGCTGCACTGGGACCGTGGGCATCCCCTGGCGCGCCTGTGGCTGCGCGAGCGCAGTGGGCTGGGGGAGTTCGCTTGTGACCTGCTGTTGGAGGAGAGCACCCGCCCGCGTCTGGTAACCCTGCCGGATGAGCAACTGCTGCTGTTCCTTCGCGGGGTCAACCTCAACCCCGGTGCCCAGCCGGAAGACATGGTGGCAGTGCGCATCTTCGCCGATGCGCGCCATGTGATTTCCCTGCGGTTGCGCCCCCTTCATGCCACTGATGAGCTGATCCAGCAGTGGCGCGCCGGGACCGGGCCGCGCAGTGCATCCGAGGTGCTGCTCTATCTTGCCGAGCACCTGACCAGCAAGGTCGATTCGCTGATCGCTCATCTGGGGGATGCGGTCGATGAGCAGGAGGAGCAGCTCGATGCCAGTGAGCGCTACAACCCCGATCATGACCTGATGCTGCAGACCCGCCGGCGGGCTGCGGCCTTGCGCCGCTTCCTTTCTCCGCAGCGGGACATCTATGGCCAACTGGCGCGCAATCGGCTTGGCTGGTTCGCGTCCGATGACGCTGACTACTGGAACGAACTGAACAACCGCCTGACTCGCTACCTCGAAGAGCTGGAGATGATTCGCGAACGAGTCGCCCTGGTGCTGGAGTCCGAGAACCGCCGGATGAGCGAGCGGATGACGCGCACTATGTACCTGCTGGGCATCATCACCGGCTTCTTTCTGCCCATGAGCTTCATCACCGGGCTCCTGGGTATCAACGTGGGTGGGCTGCCGGGCGCCGACGCATCCCATGGCTTTCCCATCGTGTGCCTGCTCCTCCTCGGGGTGGCCGCCTTCCAGTGGTGGCTCTTCCGTCGGCTGCGCTGGCTTTGAATGTGACCCATCTCCAGCCTGCTGCGTCTAGCCGACATACCTACGAGAGGTGCGAATGCACGATCCCTTCGAAGAATCCCTGCGGGACATGCTCCGTAACGCGCCGTCCGACCATGACGACAGCGCGGCGCTCGGTCGCGTCCTCAAGACCGCGAACCGGCAGGTTGGCGTGGGCGACCTCTTCTGCCTGCTCGGCCACTGGGCCGAAGCCCTGATGATCGCCCTGAACAATGGCTCGGCGCATGTGGCGCCCGTATCTCGCCGTTCCTCCTCGAAACGCTCTGCTGACAAGGCTGAATGAAGATGGAATTCGACCCCTGGACCCAAGGTATCGTTAACGCCATGACCACGGTGTGGACACCGGTAGCCGGCTTCATCCCACGCTTCTTCGGCGCGCTGGTGGTGGTCTTGGTGGGTTTCGTCGTTGCCAAGCTGCTGGATACCCTGCTCTCCAAGCTGCTGGCCAAGCTGGGATTGGATCGCCTGATGGCCGGGACCGGGTTGACCAAGATGCTTGGCCGCGTCGGTATCCAGGTGCCGGTTTCCTCACTGATCGGCAAGATCGTCTACTGGTTCGTCCTGCTCATCTTCCTGGTGTCCGCTGCCGAGTCCTTGGGTCTCGATCGCGTCTCGGCGACCCTGGACATGCTCGCGCTCTACCTTCCCAAAGTGCTGGGCGCCGCTCTGGTGCTGCTGGCCGGCGTGCTGCTGGCGCAACTGCTCAGCGGGATCGTTCGTGGCGCGGCGGAAGGCGTGGGCCTGGACTACGCCCATGGCCTGGGGCGTATCGCCCAGGGCCTGGTCATCCTCATCAGTATCTCCGTGGCCATTGGCCAGTTGGAGGTCAAGACCGACCTGCTGAACAACGTCATCGCCATCGCGCTGATCTCCATCGGTCTGGCGGCTGCTCTGGCCCTGGGCCTTGGCAGCCGAGACATTGCCGCGCAGATCATCGCCGGGATCTATGTGCGCGAGCTTTACCAAGTCGGCCAGGAGGTCAAGGTCGGGGACATCGAAGGGCAGATCGAGGAGATCGGCACCGTGAAGACCATCCTGCTCACCGACGAGGGGGATCTGGTATCGGTGGCCAATCGGACGCTTCTCGACCAGCGGGTAACGAGCCGCTAACACGCAGCGCCATCCCTGCTAATATTGGCCGCCGGATCAGCGCCCACGCGCTCCGGCGGCTCCCGATCATTGCCGGCCCGACCTGTTTTGAACAAACCCCAATCGCTGTCCCTGCGCTATGACCCTCACGAACTCTCCGACGAAGAGCTGGTGGAGCGTGCGCATGTCGAGCTGTTCCATGTCACTCGGGCCTATGAAGAGCTGATGCGCCGTTACCAGCGGACCCTCTTCAATGTATGCGCGAGATATTTGGGGAACGAACGAGACGCTGATGATGTCTGCCAGGAGGTGATGCTCAAAGTGCTATATGGGCTCAAGAACTTTGAGGGTAAATCCAAGTTCAAGACCTGGCTCTACAGCATCACGTACAACGAATGCATTACCCAGTACCGCAAAGAGCGACGCAAGCGTCGCTTGCTCGATGCCCTGAGTCTCGATCCGCTTGAGGAGGCCTCCGATGAGAAGGCTCCGAAGATCGAGGAGCGTGGCGGGCTCGAGCGCTGGCTGGTGCATGTGAACCCGATCGATCGTGAAATCCTCGTACTGCGTTTTGTTGCGGAACTGGAGTTCCAGGAGATCGCCGACATCATGCATATGGGCTTGAGCGCGACAAAGATGAGATACAAACGCGCTCTTGATCGCTTGCGCGAAAAATTTTCAGGATCGACCGAAACTTAGTTGGGCAAAATCAATCTCTAAGAGCAGCGAGTTCTGGTAAACTTGCGGACCAAGTTGTCCATTGAGATTGTTTGACAACTTACTGACAACCAAGATGGGGATTTACGGATGAAACTGAAAAACACCTTAGGCGTAGCCGTTGGCTCTCTCGTTGCCGCATTTTCTCTGAACGCGCTGGCGCAAGGCCAAGGCGCTGTCGAGGTGGAGGCTTTCGGCAAGCGCTACTTCACCGATAGCTCGCGTGATCTGTCCAACGGCAACCTGCTGGGCGGTTCGGTTGGTTACTACCTGACCGATGACGTCGAACTGGCTCTGTCCTATGGCGAGTTTCACGACATTCGTTCGGAAAACGACACTGGTAACAAGAACATCAAAGGCAATCAGGCTGGCCTGGATGCGATCTACCACTTCGGTACTCCCGGTGTAGGTCTGCGCCCGTACGTGTCCGCTGGTCTCGCTCACCAGAACATCAGCAACGTTCCGGATCGTACCGGTCGTGACCACAGCACTTTCGCCAACATCGGCACCGGCGTGAAGTACTACTTCACCGAGAACTTCTACGCCAAGGCTGGTCTGGACGGCATGTACAACATCGACGCCAACGAAGCCGAATGGGCTGCTGGTGTGGGTGTTGGCGTGAACTTCGGTGGTGGCTCCAAGCCCGCTGCCGAGCCGGCTCCTGCTCCGGTTGCCGAAGTCTGCTCCGACAGCGACAACGATGGCGTGTGCGACAACGTCGACAAGTGCCCGAACACCCCGGCCAACGTCACCGTTGACGCCGACGGCTGCCCGGCCGTTGCCGAAGTGGTTCGCGTTGAGCTGGACGTGAAGTTCGACTTCGACAAGTCCAAGGTCAAGGAAGAAAGCTACGGCGACATCAAGAACCTGGCTGACTTCATGAATCAGTACCCGGCCACCACCACCACCGTTGAAGGCCACACCGACTCCGTCGGCACCGACGCCTACAACCAGAAGCTGTCCGAGCGCCGTGCCAACGCCGTTCGTGAAGTACTGGTCAACCAGTACGGTGTAGGTTCTGACCGCGTCAACGCCGTTGGTTACGGTGAGTCCCGCCCGGTTGCCGACAACGCCACCGAAGCTGGCCGCGCTGTTAACCGTCGCGTAGAAGCTGAAGTAGAAGCCCAAGCCAAGTAATTGGTCTGAGCTTCAGGAAAGCCCGGCCTCGGCCGGGTTTTTCTTTGTCTGGGGAAAACTGCGTCAATAAAAAGGTTCATCGCGCCTTCCCGGGGAAGGCGGCCTTGATTTTCAGGAAGAAATACGTCGAGTCCCGGAAACCGTAGGCCATGCGCTTGATGACCTTGATGCGGTTGTTCACCCCTTCCAGGATGCTGGTGTTCATATGGAAACGGGCACTGGCTAGGATGCACGGCGGCAGCAGGGGGTGGGGGTTGGTGCGTTTGGCGACTGCCAATCTACCTACTTCCCTGACTGTCAACTCGCTCTTTCCCCTGATTCCGCGAAGAACCTTTTTTGTCCGGAGTTTGGTGGGGAAGGGCCGCTCAGGTACGAGCAGCCCGGATCGGTTGACGGGTGCGGGGAACTACCAGAGCACCGAGGACCAGAAGACCTGGCCAACGATCTCCAACTCAGCCAGCGCTCGCTCTTCATCCGGGTACTCGTCCCGTTGGTGGCTGCGCAGGCGTACCTGGCCGGCGGGCAGGCGGTGGAGGATCTTCACCCGGAGCATGCCGGCATCGAGCAGGGCATAGGTCTTGCCATCGATGACTTCGCGGCGGCCACGGTCGATGCCGAGGATGGCGCCATCGGGAAACAGGGGCGCCATGCTGTCGCCACAGACGATGAGGCAGGCGGCGAGAGCCGGGTCGATCTGGCGCGCCTGAAGTGCGTGTCGGCTAAAGCGGATGCCTGAGTAGTCCAGTTCCTCCAGGGTGTTGCTTTTTGCCTTGGAGGTTGTGGCTTCCCTCAGAAGTGGAAGCTCGATTTCGTACTCGTAGCGGGGAGCATCGGTTTCCCTGATGGTCATGGGGATGACTCCTTCCGGGACCTCGCGCGCTTCTTCTTTGCTGTCGGGGCTGTCGTGAGCAGACTGCACGAGTTGTCCGCCGATGCTGAGAGTCGGCATCTGCAGGCAGGCAAGTATCCGGTTGATTCTCGTCAGCCCTGGCTCGCGGCGGCCGTTCAGCCAGTGCGCGACTGCGCCCTGGGTCACGCCGATTCGTTCGGCCAATTGCTCCTGGGTGACGCCCAATTCTTTCATTCTGGCTTTGGCCAGCAGGTTCCATTTTTTCATGGAGGGCGACAGTACGCGCCGTATTGCCATTCGCCAGTGACCTTGTGTAATACAGGGTTGTATCATCGAATACTATGCGTATTCTGTCTTTGGGATTTTTCCGCAGGTGGCGCTGTATTCGCCCTTCCAGACAATCTGCCTTCTGGCGTTGATGACTGGCAGGAAAGAGGATGGCGCCGGTTTGGGACGTTTCGCTCTCCAGCCGTCGCGTGGTTGCCCGTCCTTGGTATCCCGTGTGACTCCGGGGTTGGATGGGGTGCCAGGAAGGTGCCCTTTCCGATTCGAGGGCTCGCATGGTCCCGGCCAGGGGTGGTGCAGTGACGGGGGAGGGCTTTCTTACGCTGGGGCCAGGTTGCCCTGGTGTCTCGCGAAAGGAGACGCGATGTGCAATTTCAACTGACGGTCCTTTGCTTGGGTATCCATCGTGTCGAGGTGGGCGGGCGTGTCTGCTGTTTCGCTTCCATCGCGCGCGAGCCTGTGACACGGGAGGAGCATCGCTGCAACCGGGGTTATCTGGTGCAGCAGGTGACCGCCGATGTGCGGGTGTTCGAGGAAGTGGGTTGGCTGTCCGGCCCGACGCGGCTGAGTTTCATGTGCTCGATCAGTGAGGAGCCAGGCGGCCATTATCGGCCGCATCTGCTGGCGTTGTGTCATTGAGTGTCGGGGTGAGGTGAGCGCCTGTACGGAGCCTCGCGGTCGGCGCGCGAGACTCCGGGGCGGTCAGAGGAAGATGAACTTGGCGATGAAGATCGCGCAGAGCACGTAGAGGCTGAGGGACACCTCGCGGTAGCGGCCGGTGAAGGCCTTCATGGCGACGTAGCTGACGAAGCCCAGGGCGATGCCGTCAGCGACCGAGAAAGTCAGCGGCATCATGATCACGGTGACGATCGCAGGGATGGTCTCGGTGTGTTCGTCCCAGTCGATGTGGGCCATGCCGCCCATCATCAGCATGGCGACATAGATGAGGGCGCCAGCAGTGGCGTAGGGAGGGATCATCCCGGCCAGCGGGGCGAAGAACATCGCCGCGACGAACAGCACGCCCACGGTGACTGCGGTCAGGCCGGTCCTTCCGCCCGCAGCCACACCGGCCGCGCTTTCCACGTAGCTGGTCACCGGCGGTACGCCGAGCACGCCGCCGAACACGCTGGAGGCGCTGTCGGCCTTCATGGCCCTGGACAGGTTCTCGATGCGGCCGTCCTCCTTCACCAGGTTGGCGCGCTGGGCCACGCCCATCAGCGTCCCGGCGGTGTCGAACATGTGCACGAAGAGGAAGGCGAGGATGACGCTGACCATGGTCACGTTGAACGCGCCGGCAATGTCCATTGCCATGAAGGTGGGGGACAGGCTCGGGGGCATGGAGAACACGCCACCGAACTTGACGATGCCAAGGCCGACGCCGGCCAGGGTGACGGTAAGGATGCTGATGAGGATGCCGCCGAATACGCGGCGGTACTCCAGCACCGCGATCATCAGGAAGCAGATGGCGGCCAGTAGCGGGCCGGGGGAGGTCAGGTCGCCGATGTGCACCAGGGTCGAGGGGTGGGCGACGACGATGCCGGCCGTCTTGAGGCCGATCAGCCCGAGGAACAGGCCGACCCCGGCTCCCATGGCGAATCGCAGGCTACTGGGGATGCTGTTGAGCAGCCATTCGCGGATGCGCGAGAAGGTCAGCACCATGAACAGCACGCCGGAGAGGAAGACCGCGCCGAGGGCTATCTGCCAGCTGTAGCCCATGGTGTTGACCACGGTGTAGGTGAAGAAGGCGTTGAGGCCCATCCCCGGCGCCAGGCCGACCGGCCAGTTGGCGTAGAGCCCCATGAGGAAGCAACCGAACGCGGCAGCCAGGCAGGTAGCGACGAAGGCGGCGCCGTGGTCGATACCGGCGTCCGCCATGATGTTCGGGTTGACGAAGATGATGTAGGCCATGGTGATGAAGGTGGTGAGACCGGCGGCCAGTTCGGTCTTCACGGTGGTGCGGTGCTGGGTGAGCTTGAAGAGGCGATCGAGCAGGCCCTGGGCAGGAGGGCTTTCGGCGTACAGGTTTTGTTCTTGTTGTCTGGTGCGTTCCACAGCAGGTACCTCTCATTCGTTGTTGTGAGCTTCTTCCCGGCTGGTTACCTGGGTCCCTTGCACGGAGGGGGAAGCCTTGAGGTTTTTGCCCGGCGGGCTGACGCATTTTCTGACTTTTGAGTCAGAAAGTATGCAGTTGGATTATGTGTTTGTGTACAAAAAAGTCAATTGGAGTTTGCGTGCTCTTGTGTACGAGTTTTCACGGTCCTAGACTGCGATAGCTGGACTGACCGGTAAGACCACAACAACAAAGCCTCCGGTATCCGTGGCTCCCTGCTGCGCGCCGCGAAGGCACCCCAGGAGATCACTCCAATGCTCAAGTGGTGTTCGCGCTCGATTTTCCTTCAGGTCGTCATCGGCCTGGTCATCGGTATCCTCTGTGGCGTCGGCTTCCCCGAGTTCTCGGCGCAGCTCAAGCCTCTCGGAGATGGATTCATCAAGCTGGTCAAGATGCTCATCGCGCTGATCGTGTTCTGCGTGGTGGTCAGTGGCATCTCCGGTGCCGGCGACCTGAAGAAGGTGGGCCGCATCGGCTTCAAGTCGGTGGTGTACTTCGAGGTGTTGACGACCCTGGCGTTGCTGATCGGCCTGCTGGTGGCCTACGGCTCCGGGCTGGGGGAGGGCGCCAACATCAATCTCAGCGAGCTGCCGGCGGGTGATGCGGCGGCCTACACCTCGCGCACCGGCGACCTGCATGGGCCGGTGGCGTTCCTGATGGGGCTGATTCCCAACTCCGTACTGGGAGCCTTTGCTGATAACGACATCCTCCAGGTGCTGGTGTTCTCGGTGCTGTTCGGTTGCGCACTGAACATGGCTGGGGAGTCGGCGGCCGGTATTGCCCGGCTGATCGGTGAGCTGAGCCAGGTGATCTTCCGGATCATGGGGATGATCGTGCGTTTGGCGCCGATCGGGGTGTTCGGCGCCATCGCCTTTACCACCAGCAAATACGGCATCGACTCCCTGCGCCACCTCGGCGGCCTGGTGCTGGTGTTCTACCTGACCTGCGCGGCCTTCGTGCTGCTGGTGCTGGGGACGGTGCTGCGGGTTTCGGGGCTGCGCCTGTTGCCATTCCTCGGCTACCTGCGGGAGGAGTTGCTGATCGTGCTGGGCACCGCTTCATCCGATGCGGTACTGCCTCAGGTCATGCGCAAGCTGGAGCACCTGGGCATCCGCACTTCCACCGTGGGGCTGGTGATCCCCACCGGTTACTCCTTCAATCTGGATGGCTTCTCCATCTATCTGACCCTGGCCATCGTCTTCATCGCCCATGCCACCGGCACACCCCTGGCGATGAACGACCTGCTCACCATCCTGCTGGTCTCCCTGGTGACCTCCAAGGGCGCCCACGGCATCCCGGGCTCGGCGCTGGTGATCCTCGCGGCGACCCTGGCGGCAGTGCCGGCGATCCCGGTGGTCGGCCTGGTGCTGGTGCTTTCGGTGGACTGGTTCATGGGCATCGGCCGGGCGCTGACCAACCTAATCGGTAACTGTGTTGCCACCGTCGCCATCGCCCGCTGGGAGCAGGACATCGACCTGCAGCGCGCCCGTGGCGTGCTGGCCGGCGAGCAGGGGCTGGCCTTCAAGGCTCGGCCTTCTGCCGATTGAGTACGGACCGATCGGGCAGGCATGATGCTGCCCGGCGCCGGGCCTGAACGGGTCGAAGAGGAAGCGAATCCATGTCTACCACCCTGGTGGGGTCGGTTGTGCAGTCGTTGCGTGAAGCCATCGAGCAGGGCCGTTGGCCCGCCGGGGAGATGCTGCCCGGGCAGCGGGAGCTGGCCGACCAGCTCGGGGTCAGCCGGCCCTGCCTGCGCGAAGCCGTCACCGTGCTGGAGACCCTCGGCATGGTGCGCTCGCTGCCCGGCAAGGGGGTGCAGGTGCTGGCGCAGGAGGCCGCCGACGTGGTTGAGCCGCGCGTGGCGGCCGGGCATCGCATGGCTGACATCCTCGAGCTGCGCTATGCGCTGGAGCCCTTCATCGTGGGGCTGGTGGCACAGTCCATCGCCAGTGCCGACCTCGATCGCCTGCGCCTGCGCCTGCTGGATTTGCGCGATGCCGCCGAGGACGGTGCGCTGGATGCCTTCGTCGAGGCCTATCTGGGGTTTCACCGCCTGCTGGGCAATCTCACCAGCAATCCGATCTTCCAGCACCTGGTTGGCCAGGCTGGGGATGCGCTGGCCCGCAGCGATGTGTTGCTGCGCCAGGGCGCCGACCAGCTTGAGGCGCGAGTGCGCGAGCATGAGGCGCTGGTGCAGGCCATTCGTCGCCGCGACAGCGCCCTGGCTGCCGACCTGATGCGCCTGCACCTGGCCAATGAGGCTCGCCGTCTCGACCTGCCGCTGCAGTTGCCGGAGCCGCCGATGAGTGCCTCCAAAGCGTGATGTTCTGTGAGCTGCGGGCGGTTTGTGTACAATGCGCCACACTTTCATGCGGCTGATGGCTTGGGTGCTGGCGTAAAGGCATCCCGTCGGCATAGTGTCAGCCCATTCCCGCTTTTGAACTTCACTGTGTGGTCCTCATGAACGACGTCGAGCAAAGTCTGAAGAAACCGCCGCGTGCCACCAAAGGCACGCGCAGTGGAACCCAGGACGAGGTGGTCTACGCGCATATCTTCGAAGCCATCCTCGAGCAGCGCCTGGCACCGGCCACCAAGCTCAGCGAGGAGGCCCTCGGCGAGATCTTCGGCGTGAGCCGCACCATCATCCGACGCGCGCTGTCCCGCCTCGCCCACGAGGGTGTGGTGCTGCTGCGGCCGAATCGGGGTGCCGTAGTGGCCAGCCCGGGTGCCGAGGAAGCACGGCAGATCTTCTACGCACGTCGGATGATCGAACGGGCCATCACCGAGCTGGCCTGCAAGAACGCCACCCCCGAGCAGATCACCGGGTTGCGCCAGATGGTGCTGGAGGAGCGCGCCTGCTTCGCCCGGGGCGACCGTGGGATGGGTATCCGCCTGTCCGGGGAATTCCATCTCAAGCTGGCTGAGGCCGCAGGCAACTACACCCTGCTTGGTTTCCTGCGCAGCCTGATTTCGCAGACCTCGCTGATCATCGCGCTCTACGAAAGCAGCAGTCGCACCCATTGTTCCGACGAGGAGCACGACCGGGTGATCGACGCGATCGAGGCAGGTGACGTGGACACCGCCGTGGAACTGATGATGCGTCACATGGACAGCGTCGACGCCAAACTCAACCTCGATGGCGAGACGGCTTCCGATGATCTGCACGCGGTGTTCTCGCACATCCTGCAGAACAAGAAGAAGGGCGCCCGCGCTTCCCGCGGCGCCTGATTCACGCAGGCATGAAAAAGCCCCGTTTCCGGGGCTTTTTCAGGTTCATCGCGCCTTCCCGGGGAAGGCGGCCTTGATTTTCAGGAAGAAATACGTCGAGTCCCGGAAACCGTAGGCCATGCGCTTGATGACCTTGATGCGGTTGTTCACCCCCTCCAGGACACTGGTGTTCATATGGAAA
>NZ_LXJQ01000019.1:0-91236 GCF_001728925.1 Pseudomonas sp. 1D4 | reverse complement strand
GCTGGATGTCGACTACCCGCGCGAACGCCTCGCCTACATGCTGCAGGACTGCGGCGCACGCCTGCTGCTGACCCAGTCGCACCAGGTGGCGCGCCTGCCGATTCATGAGGGCGTGCGCGTCATCGAGCTGGACCGGGAGGAGGGCGACTGGCCCGACAGCCCGCCGACCGCCGCCGTGCACGGCGACAACCTTGCCTACGTCATCTACACCTCCGGCTCCACCGGCCAGCCCAAGGGCGTCGGCAACACCCACGCCGCCCTGGCCGAACGCCTGGCCTGGATGCAGGCGCAGTACCGCCTGGACGCCAGCGACGTGCTGCTGCAAAAGGCACCGGTGAGCTTCGACGTCTCCGTCTGGGAGTGCTTCTGGCCGCTGGTCAGCGAGGCGCGCCTGGTATTGGCCGCGCCCGGCGAACACCGCGACCCGCGCCGCCTGGTGCAACTGGTGCGCGAATACGGCGTGACCACGCTGCACTTCGTGCCGCCGCTGCTGCAACTGTTCATCGAGGAGGAAGGCGCCAGCGAATGCGCCTCCCTGCGCCGCCTGTTCTCCGGTGGCGAAGCGCTGCCCGCGGCCCTGCGCGACCGGGTGCTGGAGCGCCTGCCGGCGGTGCGCCTGGACAACCGCTACGGCCCCACCGAAACCGCCATCAACGTCACCCACTGGCACTGCCGCCGTGAGGACGGCGAGCGCTCGCCCATCGGCCAGCCCCTGGGCAACGTGCTCTGCCATGTGCTGGACGCCGAACTCTCGACGCTGCCGGTGGGCGTGCCGGGCGAGCTGTGCATCGGTGGCGCCGGCCTCGCCCGTGGCTACCTGGGTCGCGCGGCGCTGACCGCCGAACGCTTCGTGCCCGACCCCTTCGGCGAACCGGGCGCACGCCTGTACCGCACCGGTGACCGCGCCCGCTGGGGCACCGACGGCGCGCTGGAGTACCTCGGCCGCCTCGACAGCCAGGTCAAGCTGCGTGGCTTCCGTGTGGAGCCCGAAGAAATCCGCGCGCGCCTGCTGGCCCAGCCCGGTGTCGGCCAGGCGGTGGTGGTATTGCGCGACGGCCCCGGCGGCCCGCGCCTGGTCGGCTACTACTGCGCCAATGGCGCCAGCGAGGATGAAACCCGGCAGACCGAGCGCCTGCTGCTGGCCCTGCGCGACGAGCTGCCGGAGTACATGGTGCCGGCGCAACTGATGCGCCTGGAGGCACTGCCGGTCGGCCCCAGCGGCAAGCTGGACCGCCGCGCGCTGCCCGAACCCGCCTGGCAACAGGCCGAGCACCGCGAGCCGGCCACTGAGCTGGAGCAACGGGTCGCCGCCATCTGGCGCGAGGTGCTGGGCATCCAGCGCCTGGGCCTGGATGACGACTTCTTCGCCCTCGGCGGCCACTCGCTGCTGGCCACCCAGATCGTCTCCCGCACCCGCCAGGCCTGCGACGTCGAGCTGCCGCTGCGCGCGCTGTTCGAAGCCAGCACCCTGGACGGCTTCTGCACCGAGGTGGCGCGCATCCAGGCCAGCGGCCAGGTGGACAGCCAGGGCGTGATCGCCCGCGTCGACCGCAGCCGCCCGGTGCCGTTGTCCTATTCCCAGCAACGCATGTGGTTCCTCTGGCAACTGGAGCCGGACAGCCCCGCCTACAACGTCGGCGGCCTGGCGCGCCTCAGTGGCCCGCTGGATGTGGCCCGCTTCGAGGCGGCGCTGCAGGCCCTGGTGCAGCGCCACGAGACCCTGCGCACCACCTTCCCCAGCGAGAACGGCGTGGCCCGCCAGCAGGTGGCCGAGCAATCGAACCTGGTCATGGGCTGGGAGGATTTCTCCGCCCTGGATGCCGCAACGCGCGAAGCCCGCCTGCAGGCCCTGGCCGATGACGAGGCCCACCGCCCGTTCGACCTGGAGACCGGCCCGCTGCTGCGGGTGGTGATGGTCAAGGGCGGCGAGCGCGAGCACCACCTGGTGGTGACCCTGCACCACATCGTCACCGAAGGCTGGGCGATGGACATCTTCGCCCGCGAACTGGGTGCGCTCTACGAGGCCTTCCTCGACGACCGCGAATCGCCCCTGGCGCCGTTGCCGGTGCAGTACCTCGACTACAGCGCCTGGCAGCGCCAGTGGCTGGAAAGCGGCGAGCGCCAGCGCCAGCTGGACTACTGGACGGCGCAGTTGGGCCACGAGCACCCGCTGCTGGAGCTGCCCTCGGATCGCCCACGCCCGCCGGCCCAGAGCCACCGGGGCGAGCTGTACCGCTTCGACCTGCCGGCTGCGCTGGCCGAGCGCGTGCGCGCCTTCAACGCGGCCAACGGCCTGACCCTGTTCATGACCATGACCGCCACCCTGGCCGTGCTGCTGCACCGCTACAGCGGCCAGCAGGACCTGCGCATCGGCGCGCCGGTGGCCAACCGCATCCGCCCGGAAAGCGAAGGGCTGATCGGCGCCTTCCTCAACACCCAGGTGCTGCGCTGCCAGCTCGACGGGCAGATGAGCGTCGCCGCGCTGCTGGAGCAGGTGCGCCACACCGTGATCGAGGGCCAGTCGCACCAGGACCTGCCCTTCGACCAGCTCGTCGAGGCCCTGCAACCGCCGCGCAGCAGTGCCTACAACCCGTTGTTCCAGGTGATGTGCAACGTGCAGCGCTGGGAGTTCCAGCAGACCCGCGAGCTGGCAGGGATGAAGGTCGAGTACATCGCCAACGACGCCCGCGCCACCAAGTTCGACCTCAACCTGGAGGTCACCGACCTCGACCATCGCCTCGGCTGCTGCTTCACCTACAGCTCCGACCTGTTCGACGAACCGCGCATCGCGCGCATGGCCACCCACCTGTGCAACCTGCTGGAGGCGCTGCTGGGCGACCCCGCGCGGCGCCTGGCCGAGCTGCCGCTGCTGGGTGAAAGCGAGCGCCTGGCGCAGCTCGAAAGCCTCAGCGAAGAACCCGGCGAGCACCGCCTCGACGGCTGCATCCATCGGCTGTTCGCCGCGCAGGCCGCGCGCACGCCCACGGCGCCGGCCCTGACCTTCGCCGGCGAGACCCTCGACTACGCCACCCTGGATGCCCGCGCCAACCGCCTGGCCCACCTGCTGCGCGAGCGCGGCGTCGGCCCCGAGGTGCGCGTCGGCCTGGCCCTGGAGCGCTCGGCGGCGATGGTGGTCGGCTTGCTGGCCATCCTCAAGGCCGGTGGCGCCTACGTGCCGCTGGACCCGGAATACCCCACCGAACGCCTGCACTACATGATCGAGGACAGCGGCATCGTCCTGCTGCTGGGCCAGGCTGTGCTGTTCGACACCCTCGGCGAGCTGCCGGCCGGCGTCGGCCGCTGGTGCCTGGAAGAGGACGAGGCCGCGCTGGCCGCTTACCCCGCCAGCGCGCCGGTGGACCTCGCACGGCCGCAGCACCAGGCGTACCTCATCTACACCTCCGGCTCCACCGGCAAGCCCAAGGGCGTGGCGGTCAGCCACGGCGAGATCGCCATGCACTGCCAGGCGGTGATCCGCCGCTTCGGCATGCGCGCCGACGACTGCGAGCTGCACTTCTATTCCATCAACTTCGACGCCGCCAGCGAGCGCCTGCTGACGCCGCTGCTGTGTGGCGCGCGCCTGGTGCTGCGGGCCCAGGGCCAGTGGGGCGCCGAGGACATCTGCCAGCTCATCCGCGAGCAGGGTGTGACCATCCTCGGCTTCACCCCCAGCTACGGCAGCCAGATGGCCCAGTGGCTCGGCGCGCGGGGCGAGACCCTGCCGGTGCGCCTGGTGATCACCGGGGGCGAGGCGCTGACCGCCGAGCACCTGCAACGCATCCGCGCGGGCTTCGCGCCCCAGGCCTTCTTCAACGCCTACGGCCCCACCGAGACGGTGGTGATGCCCCTGGCCGCCCTGGCCCCGGCGCAACTGGAGGAGGGCGCCGCCAGCGTGCCCATCGGCCGCATGGTCGGTGCGCGGGTGGCCTGCATCCTCGACGCCGACCTGGCCCTGGTGCCGCCCGGTGCCATCGGCGAGCTCTATGTCGGCGGTGCCGGCCTCGCCCGTGGCTATCACCAGCGCCCGGGCCTCACCGCCGAGCGCTTCGTGCCCAACCCCTTCGCCACCGACGGCGGGCGCCTGTACCGCACGGGCGATCTGGTGCGCCAGCGCGACGACGGCCAACTGGAGTACCTCGGCCGCATCGACCAGCAGGTGAAGGTGCGCGGCTTCCGCATCGAGCTGGGCGAGATCGAAGCGCGCCTGCTGGAACACCCGGCGGTGCGCGAAACCGTGGTGCTGGCCCTGGACAGCCCCAGCGGCAAGCAACTGGCCGGCTACGTGGCCTGTGCCGCCGCAGAAGAGGGCGCCGAGGCGCAACAGGCGCTGCGCGAAACCCTCAAGGCGCACCTGCGCACCCAGTTGCCGGAACACATGGTGCCCGCGCACCTGGTGCTGCTCGCCAGTCTGCCGCTGACCCCCAACGGCAAGCTCGACCGCCGCGCGCTGCCCGCGCCGGACCCGGAGCACAACCGCCAACAGTACCTGGCACCGAGCAGCGAGCTGGAGCAGAGCCTGGCGGCCATCTGGCGCGAGGTGCTCAACGTCGAGCAGGTCGGGCTCGCCGATAACTTCTTCGAACTGGGCGGCGACTCCATCCTCTCCATCCAGGTGGTCAGCCGTGCCCGCCAGCAGGGCATCCACTTCAGCCCGCGCGACCTGTTCCAGCACCAGACGGTGCAGACCCTGGCCGCCGTCGCCCGCCGTGAGGCGCTGACCCAGGTGGACCAGGGCCCGGTGACCGGCACCATGCCGCTGACGCCCATCCAGCACTGGTTCTTCCAGCAGGCGCCGGAAAACGTCGGCCACTGGAACCAGTCGCTGCTGCTGGAAGCGGGCGAGCGCCTGGATGCGGGGCATCTGGAGCAGGCCCTGCAGTGCCTGGTGGAACACCACGACGCCCTGCGCCTGTCCTTCAGCCGTGACGGCGACACCTGGCACGCCGAGCACCGCGCACCCGCCAGCGAAGGCGACGGCCTGCTGTGGCAGGCACAGGTGGATGATTTCGCCGAGGCCGACACCTTGCTGGCCGACGCCCAGCGCAGCCTCGACCTGGCCCAGGGCCCACTGCTGCGTGCCCTGCTGCTGGAAGGCCCGGACGGGCGCCAGAAACTGCTGCTGGCCATCCACCACCTGGTAGTGGACGGCGTCTCCTGGCGCGTGCTGCTGGAGGACCTGCAAACCGTCTATCGCCAGTTGCAGGCCGGGCAGCCCCTGGCGCTGCCGGCACGCACCAGCGCCTTCAAGCACTGGGGCGAACGCCTGGCAGCCTACGCCGGCAGCGAACCCCTGCGCGAGGAACTGGGTTGGTGGCAGGCGCAGCTCGGCGGCCAGGACGCGCCGCTGCCCTGCGACCGCGACGCCGAACAGGACCTGGAGCGCGACGCCCAGCGCATCACCCTGCGCCTGGATGCCGAGCGCACCCGCCAACTGCTGCAACAGGCGCCCGCCGCCTACCGCACCCGCGTCGACGACCTGCTGCTCACCGCCCTGGCCCGCGTGCTGTGCCGCTGGGATTCGCGTGATTCGGTGCTCGTGCAACTGGAAGGCCACGGCCGCGAACCGCTGTTCGACGACATCGACCTCAGCCGCACCGTCGGCTGGTTCACCAGCGCCTACGCGCTGCGCCTGGCCCCGGCCGAAGGGCTCGGCGCGGCCATCAAGGCGATCAAGGAACAGTTGCGCCAGGTGCCCCACAAGGGCCTGGGTTACGGCGTGCTGCGCCACCTGGCCGACCCGGCCACCCGCGCGGCCATGGCGGCGCTGCCGCCGGCGCGCATCACCTTCAACTACCTGGGCCAGTTCGACGGCAGCTTCGCCGAGGGCGCGCTGCTGCGCCCGCTGGAAGAGAGCGCCGGCCCGGCCCACGACGCCGACGCCACGCTGCCCAATTGGCTGAGCGTGGACGGCCAGGTGTTCGGCGGCGAGCTGCTGCTCAACTGGACCTACAGCCAGGCGCGCTACGACCGCGCCACGGTGCAGGGCCTGGGCGAAGCCTTCATCGCCGAGCTGCAGGCGCTCATCGCCCATTGCCTGGAGGAGGGCGCCGGTGGCCCGACGCCGTCGGACTTCCCCCTGGCAAACCTGAGCCAGGAGCAGATCGACCAGTTGCCGGTGCCGGCCGCCGCCATCGACGACATCTACCCGCTGACGCCCATGCAGGAAGGCCTGCTGCTGCACACCCTGCTGGAGCCGGGCACCGGCATCTACTACATGCAGGACCGCTACCGCATCAACAGCGCGCTGGACGTGGAGCGCTTCACCCGCGCCTGGCGCGCGGTGGTGGCGCGGCACGAGGCGCTGCGCGCCTCCTTCGTGTGGAACGCCGGCGAAACCATGCTGCAGGTGATCCACAAGCCCGGTGCCACCGAGGTGGACGTGCTGGACTGGAGTGACCTGCCCGAGGACGGCCACGAGGAGCGCTTGCAGGCGCTGCACCGCACCGAGCGCGAGGCCGGCTTCGACCTGCTGCACCAGCCGCCTTTCCACCTGCGCCTGATCCGCCTGGGCGAGGCGCGCTACTGGTTCATGATGAGCAACCACCACATCCTCATCGACGCCTGGTGCCGTGGCCTGCTGATGAGCGACTTCTTCGAGGTCTACGCCGCCCTGAGCGAGGGCCGCGAGCCGCAGCTGCCATTGGCGCCGCGCTACCGCGACTACATCGGCTGGCTGCAGCGCCAGGACCTCGGCCAGGCCCGTGCCTGGTGGCAGGGCAACCTGGCCGGCTTCGAGCGCACCACCCATCTGCCGAGCGACCGGCCGATCCTCCGCGAACACGCCAACGACAGCGGCGGCATGCAGGTGGGCGACCGCATTACCCGCCTGGACGCCGCCGATGGCGCCCGGCTGCGGGAACTGGCGCAGCGTCACCAGCTCACCGTCAACACCCTGGCCCAGGCGGCCTGGGCCCTGGTGCTGGCGCGCTACAGCGGTGAGCGCGACCTGGTCTTCGGCGTCACCGTTGCCGGGCGCCCGGTGGGCCTGCCGGAGATGCAGCGCACCGTCGGCCTGTTCATCAACAGCATCGCCCTGCGGGTGAAGCTGCCCGCACCGGGCCAGCGCCTGGGCGTGCGTGACTGGCTGCAGGGGCTGCTGGCCAGCAACCTGGAGCTGCGCGAGCACGAGTACCTGCCGCTGGTAGCCATCCAGGAATGCAGCGAACTGCCCAAGGGCCAGCCGCTGTTCGACAGCCTCTTCGTGTTCGAGAACGCGCCGGTGGAAGTCGCGGTGCTGGACCGGGCGCAGAGCCTTTCCGCCAGCTCGGATTCCGGCCGCACCCACACCAACTTCCCGCTCACCGTGGTCTGCTACCCGGGCGATGACCTGGGCTTGCACCTGTCCTACGACCGGCGCTATTTCGAGGAGGCGACCATCGACCGCCTGCTGGGCGAGTTCAAGCGCCTGCTGCTGGCCCTCGGTGATCACATCGAAGGCGACATGAGCGAGCTGCCGTTGCTGGGGGATGCCGAGCGCGAGCTGCTGCTGCATGGCGTCAACGACAGTGCCCGCGACTACCCGCTGGAGCAGGGCTACGTGCGCCTGTTCGAGGCCCGTGTGGCCGCGCACCCGCAGCGCATCGCCGCCCGCTGCCTCGACCGCCAGTGGAGCTACGCCGAGCTGAACCGCCACGCCAACCGCCTGGGCCACGCCCTGGGCACCGCCGGCGTCGGCCTCGACCAGCCAGTGGCGCTGCTCGGCGAGCGTGGGCTCGACCTGCTGGGCATGATGGTCGGCACCTTCAAGGCCGGCGCTGGCTACCTGCCGCTGGACCCGGCGCTGCCCACCCCGCGCCTGACGCGCATCCTCGAACTCAGCCGCGCCCCGGCGCTGGTGGCCACCCGTGCCTGCCGCGACCAGGCCATGATGCTGCTGGAGGAACTAGGCTGCGGCCAGCGTCCGCGCCTGCTGATCTGGGAGGACGTGCTGCAAGGCGCCTGGCCGGAGCAGGACCCGGGCATCCACAGCGCCCCGGCGAACCTGGCCTACGTGATCTACACCTCCGGCTCCACCGGCCTGCCCAAGGGCGTGATGGTCGAGCAGGCCGGCATGCTCAACAACCAGTTGAGCAAGGTGCCGTACCTGGCGCTCACCGAGGCGGACGTGATCGCCCAGACCGCCTCGCAGAGCTTCGACATCTCGGTCTGGCAGTTCCTCGCCGCACCGCTGTTCGGCGCCTGCACCGAGATCGTCCCCAACGCCATCGCCCACGACCCGCTGGCGCTGCTGGCCCATGTGCGCGAGCGCGGCATCACGGTGCTGGAGAGCGTGCCCTCGCTGATCCAGGGCATGCTCGCCGAAGACCGCGCCGTACTCGGCGCCCTGCGCTGGATGCTGCCCACCGGGGAGGCCATGCCGCCGGAGCTGGCGCGCCAGTGGCTGGAGCGCTACCCGGCTGTGGGGCTGGTCAACGCCTACGGCCCGGCCGAGTGCTCGGACGACGTGGCCTTCTTCCGCGTCGACGCCGCCTCCACCGAGGGCACCTACCTGCCCATCGGCAGCCCCACCGACAACAACCGCCTGTACCTGCTGGACGACGCCTTCGAACTGGCGCCCCTGGGCGCCGTGGGCGAACTCTGCGTCGCCGGCACCGGCGTCGGCCGTGGCTACGTCGGCGACCCGCTGCGCACCGCCCAGGCCTTCGTGCCCAACCCCTTCGGCGCGCCGGGCGAACGCCTGTACCGCACCGGCGACCTCGCTCGCCGCCGCGCCGATGGCGTGCTGGAGTACGTCGGCCGTGTCGACCACCAGGTGAAGATCCGTGGCTACCGCATCGAACTGGGCGAGATCGAAGCCCGCCTGTTCGAGCGCCCGGACGTGCGCGACGCCGCCGTCAGCGTGCAGGAAGGCCCCACCGGCAAATACCTGGTGGGCTACCTGGTGCCGCGCGAGGCCGAGCGCTTCACCCGCGCCAGCTCGCCGGCCAGCCGCCTGGCGGCAGAGGGCGCCTGGTTCGAAGCCATCAAGCAGCAACTGCGCGGCGACCTGCCGGACTACATGGTGCCGCTGCACTGGCTCGTGCTCGACCGTCTGCCGCTGAACGCCAACGGCAAGCTCGACCGCAAGGCCCTGCCGCCCCTGGAATTCGGCCCGCTGCAGGCCCAGGACTACCTGGCCCCGCGCAGCGAACTGGAAACCACCCTGGCCGGCATCTGGGCCGAGGTGCTCAAGGTCGAGCGGGTCGGCGTGCGCGACAACTTCTTCGAACTCGGCGGCCACTCCCTGCTCGCCACCCAGATCGCCTCCCGCGTGCAGAAGACCCTGCAACGCAACGTGCCCCTGCGGGCCATGTTCGAGTGCAGCACGGTGGAGGAGCTGGCGAGCTACATCGACTCGCTGGAAGGCAGCGTCGTCACCGAGGAGAAGGCTGCACGGCTGGAGGACCTGATGGCCAGGCTGGAGATGCTGTAGCGGCAGCGGGGCACGCGGAGCGGGGAGGGCTCCGCGTGCTCGGGCTAGACGAGTGGTGCACGGTGTTTTCAGAAAACACCTGAACGCCTGCGCATAAATGACTGATAAATCGCTTAAGAAGAACGTGCTGGTGCCGATAGCAAGGGACGGTCCTGCGTCCGTGCCCAGTCGATTACCGGCTGGATGCCGACGGACCCTGTGGCCACAATTCTCTATCTGCACCTGTTGAGCGAGTTCCTCCATGCGAACCCTGAAATTCAGCCACAAGATCATGGTGGCAGCCTCCCTGGTGGTGATCGCTGCCTTCGCGTCCTTCGCGCTGTACAACGATTACCTGCAGCGGAACGCCATCCGCCAGAACCTTGCCAACTACCTCAACGATGTGGGGCAGGTCTCCACGGGCAACATCCAGCACTGGCTGGTGGGCCGCATGCAATTGCTGGAGAACCTGGCCGAGTCCATCGAGGACGACGCCAGCGAGGCCGCCTTGGCCAAGAACCTGCAGCACCGCAGCATCGCCTCCGCCTTCCTCTATGCGTACTACGGCCAGGCGAGCGGCACCTACACCCAGTTCCCGCCCAGCGAACTGCCCGCCGGCTACGACCCGCGCCAGCGGCCCTGGTACATAAAGGCGGCACAGACCAGCGGCCCCGGCCTGACCGAGCCCTACCTGGCCGCCGACCCGCGCGACGGCCTGCTGATCACCATCACCCGCCCGGTGAACGCCTCGGGCGCCCTGCAGGGCGTCGTCGGCGGTGACCTCAAGCTGAAGACGGTCGACGACATCCTCAACTCCTTCGACCTGGGCGGCATGGGCTACGCCTTCCTGGTGGACGACAAGGGCACGGTGCTGGTCCACCCCGATCAGCAGCTGGTCCTGAAGAAGCTGCCGGACCTGTTCGCCGGCACCGCGCCGCGCCTGGAGTCCGCCCTGCAGAGCGTGAGCGACCGCAACGGCGAGGCGCGGATCGTGACCTTCCTGCCGGTGGAAGGGCTGACCGGGGTGCGCTGGTACGTGGGCCTGTCCGTCGACGAGTCCAAGGCCTTCGCCGCCCTGCAGGAGTTCCGCGTATCCGCGCTGATGTCGACCATCATCGGCGTGGTCGCCATCCTCCTGCTGCTGAGCGGGCTGATCCGCATCCTGCTGTGCCCGCTGCACGTGATGAGCCATGCCATGAGCGGCATCGCCGAGGGCGAGGGCGACCTGACCCAGCGCCTGTCGATCGACTCCCGTGACGAGTTCGGCGAACTGGCCGATGCCTTCAACCGCTTCGTCGAGCGCATCCACAAATCCATCCGCGAAGTGGCCTCCGCCACGCGCGAGGTGCACGAGCGGGTGAGCACCGTGGTGCAGGCGTCGAACGCCTCCATGACCAACTCCAGCGAGCAGGCCGCCCGCACCGACAGCGTGGCCGCCGCCATCAACGAACTGGGTGCCGCCGCCCAGGAGATCGCCCGCAACGCCGCCGACGCCTCGGAGCAGGCCAGCGACGCCCGCCGCGATGCCGAGGAAGGGCAGGGCATGGTCGAGCGCACCCTGGTGGCGATGGGTGAGCTGTCGGAGAAGATCCAGGCGTCCAGCAACCACATCGAAGTGCTCAGCCAGAAGAGCAACGACATCGGCCAGATCCTCGACGTGATCAAGGGCATCTCCGAGCAGACCAACCTGCTGGCGCTCAACGCCGCCATCGAAGCCGCCCGCGCCGGCGAGGCGGGACGCGGCTTCGCCGTGGTGGCCGACGAAGTGCGCAACCTGGCCCAGCGCACCCAGAGCTCGGCGCTGGAGATCCAGCAGATGATCGAACAGCTGCAGACCGGCGCCCGCGAAGCCGTGGCGACCATGGGCGAAAGCCGCCACTTCAGCGACGACAGCGTGCGCATCGGCGGCCAGGCCGGCGAGAACCTGCGCGGCGTGACCCGCCGTATCGGCGAGATCGACGGCATGAACCAGTCCGTGGCCACCGCCACCGAGGAACAGACCTCGGTGATCGAAAGCCTGAACATGGACATCACCGAGATCAACGTCCTCAACCAGGACGGCGTGCACAACCTGCAAGCGAGCCTGAAGGCCTGTACCGAGCTGGATCAGCAGGTCAGCCGGCTGAAGCAGCTGGTGGATACGTTCAGGATTTGATGGGGTGGTACCGTTCTGCCCTGGGCTGAGCGGATGCCGACTCAACGCGGATAGACATCTGCCGCGATTATGGCCATGGCCCAAGCCAGAGAACCCTCGCCTGAACCCGTAGGGCGTGACGCGACAGACCGGCTGGATGTCGGTCTGCCGCTTCGCTGATAGAGGCGGAACGCTCGGTGTCGCGCTCCGCAGCCCTCTGTATCTAAAAGCCCCTGCAATACCGAAGAAAAAGCCGTGTGCCCTGGCGACCCTAGATGACCTGTTCCAGCGTCTCTTCCGCCTGGGTCAGCCCCCGTGCCAGCAGTGACAGCAGGCAATGGAGGTTCGCGCAGTTCGCGTTGGCGTACCGGGCTCAGGGCCGGCGTGCCCTCACACAGCTCGCCCATGAGGGTGAGCCATGCAGCGGACACAAAAAACGCTCGGTAGCGGTTGTGTATCCGCCTGAGTCACTGGGACACCAATCCGAGGCCGCTGGCTTGCAGCGGCGGGCGAACTATGGAGACGGTGAGGAGAAGGGGCAACTACGCGGAGCCTTGGTGGATCTACTGCTAGCCCACTTGGCATGGCCTAGTGCTAAGCACGCTTGGAAAGCTCTGGAATGGGGTTTTCAAGGAGAGTTTGTGGAATTTCAGGGTTCCCTGAACGGTTTCACAAAATCTTCAACGGCCCGATTGACGCTGAGCTGCCAAAGGCGTTTTCTACATCATCTCCCCCGGAAGCCGACAGGATCGTCGGCGAGCATTCCGCTTCAAGGATGAGTATGCCTACCCAAACGCTGTCTCCAGTAATTATCAATACCTGCATCGGCTCAATTAAGTTGATGTACTCCGTCTCGTTATTTTTTGTGATAGCTGAGATTTGCTCTGGTGTCGGGTCTATATATTTTTAGTTTTCACGGAATTAATCCATGGATTGGTGTTTCGGTGTTGCTTGTGATTTAAGATAAGGCGATCCATCTGTTTTATATGTTGCGCTCCGAGCTAGATATGATTAGGTGATTATTTGGGGGGTGTATGTGCTGCGTAAAGTTGCTGCGAATGAATTTTTCTGTCTTCTTCTTTTTCGTACTTGGAGGGGCAGGTTCTGCGCTCTCAAAGGAAGATGCCGTATTCGCTGAGAAATTTCCCGTATGCGAAAAGAACATCCCGGTAGAGTGGATAAGTCGGGAAAGAGCTATTGGTTTGACTGCGTATTCATTAGTAAACGGTTCTGGAGAAAGAAGAGATGTTGAGGCTATGGTCTATTTGGATAGAGATTATCCAAAAATTGATTATGGTGGGATTGATCGTAATGAAAATCCACTGACCAAATGGGAGGAGGTTTCAGAGGAAATATCCATTTTGAGAAAAGGACAGGATGGGATAGAGATCTCAAGTGATCAGAAGGACTCTATTCGCTTCTGGGATTTTTTACCTTTTGAGCGAAATGATGGTGCTCTCACTTTTAAAAAAAATGGGCGCATCCTGTTGGTTTATCGAAATATCTGGGAGTTTGATGAAAGCCTGGCCGGTTATTCTAAGGTTGTGTGTTTGGCGTACCCTGGAGGTCTCAAGGCCCTTCTCTTGGAAATGCCGCGAACAGTCAATGTATATGGAGAGAAAGAACTATTGAGCCATTACAAGGATGTTGTTGGGTCGCTATCGGAAAATTCAGAGAAAATTTGGGAGAGCGACTTTAGAGAGTCATCTGCTATGGATTTGAATGCTGATGGAGTCGATGATTATCCATCCTTGGGCATTTATTCTACTAAGGAGGGTTATCGTTCTGCGGAGTCTTTTTTAAGAAAGGCTGATGTGGCCGAAGGATGCGTTGATCTTGTTGAAGATTCATTTTTTATAACTACTGATGGTAATGATTATTTTCTTAATGGGACTTGCAGCTTGAAAAAGCTTACACGGAGAGGTAGCTAGTATGGCAGCAGTAAATTGGCAGTCGGTGGAGAATTACATAGATGTTAAGTCTCCGCTGGTTGATAGCGTGGCAGGCACGGATTGGATCAGTTTTTTTGATGCTTTGGGGTGGATGGAAAATTCTGGCCGGTATGGCGGATATGGCGGTGCTGGTAATAGTTATATAGGTATGTATCAAACCAATACTACCCAGCTGAATTACATACATTTTTTCACTACAATAGGTAGAGATTTACTGGGGGTCAGCAGTGCTGCTCAATATGAAAGCAACCCAATAGCGCAGGATTTTTCTGCGATTATGTCTTTTGGGGGGTTGCCGCATTCATCTGCTTCTACAGCATTTGTTAGTAGATATACTGCAGTTAAGCGTGCTGCTAAGTCATATCATCAGGATTTGTATGATGGTTGGAATTCAATTGTAGGGCGCGAAATTACAATTAATTATGTGGGGGCCAATGATGTTGTTGTAGGTACTCATGTTGTTAAATTTACAGAAGCAGCAATAAGTGTTGGCGCGCATTTGATAGGTCAGGGAGCAATGGCGACTGCCATGGCTGCGGTCTATAACGAATGCTTTGATCAAGATGGGCAATTGGTCTCGAGTGTGGCTAATCTTAGTTCTGCCGATTATGCAGATGATAATGGTGTTGCTTTCACGACTTTCATGCTTTTGATGCAGGATTTTGATATATCTCCTCTGATAGCTGCCGGTAATTCTTTAGAGGAGTTTGAGGGGTTTGCTGGTCAGTTGATTGCTCATCGACAGGAGAAAATAAAGAAATATCTTCTGGATAACGACGCTGAAATAATATTGGTGCCAGGTGACCGATATAGGGCTACAGCTGCTGCCTTGGTCTCATCGCTAGGCTTTTCTTCTGAGGAAATTGATAATGTAAAAGGTGTGGTGGTTGTCACTGCTGGGGATGCTAACAAAAATACTGAGGAGTCAGATTTAATATTTACTGTTGATGATGAGGGGGCGCTCCTCAGAGGGGGTGGTGGTGACGATACAATTTATGGGGGGCTCGGAGAAGATGTCATATATGGCGGGGATGGAGCTGATACTGTAAAGGCGGGAGATAAAAGTGATCAAATTTACGGTGGTGATGGAGAGAACAAGCTATTCGGCGAAGATGGATCGGACTTAGTTGTTGGTGGGGCTGATGCTGATTATCTTGATGGAGGGAAGGGGGCAGATACTCTCAAGGGTGGAGGGGGGCGAGATATTTACATTGTCGATGTTGAAGATACCGTCGAAGATGATTTGCTCGGCATGGGGGTAGTTATTCTAGGTAATAAACTCCTTACAGGGGGGGAGAGAAAGGAGGACGCCCCAGAGAATGAGTACAAGGGGGGCGGAAACGTCTATGTTCTGAACGGTACCACGCTAGTTGTAAATGGTGGTCTCACGATCAATAAATTTAAGAATGGTGACTTAGGCATCAATCTTAAGACTAAGCCAGAAGAAGAGGAGGAAGAGGAGGAAGTCCCCGACACCAATGAAGGCGAAACTAGAACCTCGCCTATCGTCATAGACCTGGACGGTGACGGAATCGAGACAAAGAAAGTGGGCTCGGCCTACTTCGACCTGAACAACGATGGCCTGAGCGAGCGAAGCGGTTGGGTCAGTCCTGATGATGGATTGCTGGTACATGACCGCAATGGTGATGGGCGCATCAGCAATGGCGCAGAGCTGTTTGGCAACCACAGCATCCTCAACAATGGCAAGACTGCAGGAAACGGCTTCCAGGCACTGGCCGAATACGACAATAACGGCGACGGATTGATCAATGCAGATGACGCCTCGTATTCGTCGTTGCAGGTGTGGCGTGATCTGAACGGCAACGGCATCAGTGATGCGGGTGAGTTGCAGAGCCTGGCCGACGCAGGTGTCGTTTCTATCAGCACCGGCTATACAACCTCTACTCAGAAAGATGCCAACGGCCACGAGTACCGGCAGATCGGTAGCGTAACCCTGGCGAATGGAACGGCCTCCGTTGCGGCGGATGTCTGGTTCAAGGTCGACGGTGCGCGCCGTATCAATAGCGGCGATATCGTTCTGACGCCCGATATTTATTTCCTCGCCAACGCGAAAGGCTTCGGCAATGTCCATGACCTGCACCAGGCCATGGCGCTTGATCCTGCGCTCAAAGGATTACTTGCCCAATACGTGTCGGCTACCGATGCAGCCAGCCGCGACGCACTGCTCGATAATTTGATTTACCGTTGGGCAGGCGCTGCCGATGTCGACCCCTACAGCCGCGACCCCAAGAAGGTCTACGGCCACGTGATGGACGCGCGCCAGCTTGTCACCCTGGAGAACCTGGTGGGGCGCCCCTACCTGGGTACCTGGTGCTGGGGCGAGCGGGACCCGAACCCCCATGGGCAGGCGGCACCGATCCTGGTGGCCGAGTACCTGGAGTTCAAACGCTTTACCGCCGCGCAGATTCTCGCGCAGACCGAGTACGCCAAGGAGCTGAGCATCATCAAGTCGGCGTTCGGCTCTGATGCTCGTAGCATCGTGGTGGATTGGAACGCCTTGCAGGGCAAGCTGAGTGGGTTGCTCGCCGAGGGCAAGCCGGAGCGCGTGCGCGATGTCATCACCATCCTCAACGATCTGGGCACCTATTCGCCGGCTTATCGCGCCAGACGTGATGCCGCATTCCAGGCCATCACGGCCTCCAGCATCGAACTGGCGCCTTTCTTCGATTTCTCTACACGTATCGGCACCTCGGGTAACGACACGCTTTATGGCATCGACTCCGGAACGATATTTTATGGCGCGGGTGGCGATGACCGCCTGTACGGCTACTCCGGCGTCGACAGCTATCACTTCGCGCGCGGCCAGGGCAACGACGCGATCCTCGACCGGGGCGGCCTCGACCAGATCGTCTTTGGTACCGGCATCAACCAGGGCGACCTGGTGTTTTCTCGAAACACCACCACCGTCTGGATCAACGTCAAAAACGCCGACGGCAGCGATGCCGGCTCGGTGCGTATCGACAACTTCTTCGACTTCGATGGTTCGCTGGCCTATGGCGCCATCGAGGCGATCCGTTTCGTCGATGGCGGTGGCCTGAGCCAGCAGCAGATGCTCGATCTGCTGACCGCCTCGTCGCTGACCGCTGGCAATGACCTGGTGTTCGGCAGCGCGGCTGGTGACAGCATCGATGCCCTGGCAGGCAACGACAGCATTCATGGCCTGGGTGGCAACGACCAGCTCTCCGGCGGCGCTGGCGACGATGTGCTGATGGGGGATGACGGTAATGATTCCCTGATCGGTGGGGCCGGCAACGATTCGCTGATTGGCGGGCGTGGCAACGACAGCTACCTGTTCGATATTGGTCACGGCAATGATGTGATCGATAACGCCGCCGATGCAGCCGGCGGCAAGATCGACCGCGTGGTATTCGGTGCCGGTATCGATCCCGCCAGCGTCGGCGTGAAGCGCAATGGCAATGACCTGCTGCTGCAGACCTCGGCCACTGACAGCGTGCGGCTCACCAACTACTTCAGCGCCGAAGGCACCAACGGTGTCGCCGTCGACCGCATCGAGTTCCACAACGGCACGGTGTGGACCATCGCCGACGTCAAGAACCTGGTGCTGCAGGCCACGTCCGGCAACGACCGCATCGAAGGCTACGTGACCAACGATCAGCTTTCCGGTCTGGAGGGGGACGATCGTCTGTTCGGTTATGGCGGCAACGACACCCTGCTGGGTGGCGAGGGGCGTGACACTCTCGATGGCGGCATCGGCGATGACCGGCTGTTCGGCGAAGCCGGCGACGACATGCTGGAAGGTGGCGAGGGCAACGACTACCTGGATGGGGGTGAAGGCAACGATCGCATCGACGCGGGTGTCGGTGACGATACGCTGGTGGGCGGTGCCGGCAATGACTACCTCAATGGCAGCGCCGGCCGCGACACCCTGCAAGGTGGCGACGGCGACGACACTCTGGTGGGGGGCGCCGGTGATGACTTCCTGGGCGGTGGCAAGGGTAATGACCGCCTCGATGGTGGCAATGGCACCAACAACTACCTGTTCGCCCGGGGTGATGGCCAGGATGTGATCGTGGACGCCTACGAGGGGATCGTAACCATCTACCTCGCGGACCTGCCCCTGGAAACCCTGGTCTTCCGCCGTAATGGCACCAGCCTCGAGGTTTCGTTCCCGGACAGCCCGGCTGACCTGATCTCGCTTTCCGCGTTCTTCCGCGAAGAGGTGCCGCTGAGTGGCATTCGCCTGCGCTACGGCGATGGGCTGGAAACCTTCATCGCCGCTACGCAATTGCGCCAGCTCACCCTGGATGGCACGGCTGCGGGCGACCTGATCAACGCCTATTCCACCGACGACCTGATCGACGCGCTGGGCGGTAACGACACGGTCTATGCGGGCGCAGGTAACGACACCGTGCGAGGCGGCGAAGGGGACGACCTCCTGGACGCCGGGATCGGCAACGACCTCGTCGAGGGTGGCCTCGGCAATGACACCCTGCTAGCCGGGGAGGGCGATGACCTGCTGGACGGTGGGGCGGGTGACGACCAACTGGAAGGCGCCGCCGGCAACGACCAGTACCGGCTGACGGCGCAATGGGGTCATGACCTCATCATCGACCGGAGCGGTACCGACAGCGTTCGCTTCGACGGTGTGGCACCGAAGGACCTGATGCTGCGCCGTGACGGCGAAGACCTGGTGGTGACCCATAAGACCACGGGCGACAGCGTGCGGATCCAGGGGCAGTTCTCCTACCAGGCTGGGCAGCCTGGTGTGTACGCCATCGAGCAATTCGTCTTCGACGGCGGGCTCACCTGGGACTTCGACGCCATCAAGCTCAAGGCACTGGAAGGCACCGCCCAGGACGACGCCATCTACGGCCACGCCGACGACGATGTGATCGACGCGGGCCTGGGCAACGACCTCGCCCAGGCCGGCTTCGGCAACGACCAGGTGCTGGGTGGCGAAGGCAACGACACCCTGCATGGCGAAGCGGGCAATGACACGCTCTTCGGCGGTGCGGGTGACGACCAGCTGTACGGCGAAGAGGGTGAGAACCAGCTCTCCGGCGGCGATGGCAACGATGCCCTGTACGGCGGCTACCAGGCCGACCTGCTGAGCGGCGATGCGGGCGATGACCTGCTCGACGGTGGCGATGGCAACGACACCCTGCGCGGTGGCGAGGGCCATGACTCGCTGATCGGCGGGGGCGGCAATGACCAGCTGTTCGGTGACGCCGGCAACGACACCCTGCAGGGCAACGGCCTGCTCGATGGCGGCAGCGGCGACGACCTGCTGGAAGGCTACGGCGAACTGCTCGGCGGCGATGGCAACGACACGCTGCATGGCCAGGGCTCCGACACCCTCATCGGTGGGGCGGGCAATGACCTGATCGTCGCGAGCAACGACGCCTGGAGCGGCAACGCCAGCGTCATCGAAGGCGGCACCGGCAACGACACCATCTACGGCTCATTCGGTGACGACACCTACCGCTTCAACCTCGGTGACGGGCAGGACCTGCTGATCGAACGCCGCGCCAACGAAGCCTTCAGCAACATCGATCCGAGCTTCGACACCCTGAGCTTCGGCGAGGGCATCACTGCGGCGGACCTGGGCTTCCACCGCCGTGGCCTGGACCTGATCATCGAGCACGCCAACGGCACTGACCGCATCACCGTGCAGAACTGGTTCAAGGAGCCGACCGATCACTTCAAGCTCGACAGCCTGACCTTCGCTGACGGCAGCTCGCTGAGCCAGGCGGATGTCGAAAGCCGCGTGATCCATCACGGCACCGACAACGCCGACAGCATCCTCGGTTACCGCAACCTCGCCGACACCATCCACCTGGGTGCCGGTGACGACAAGGCCTGGGGGCGTGCCGGCAACGACACCATTCTCGGCGAGGGTGGCAACGACTACCTCGAAGGCGAAGACGGCGACGACCTGATCCTGGGCGGCTCCGGTAACGACCAACTCGATGGCGGTGCAGGTGCTGACCGCCTCATCGGTGGCACCGGGGACGACAAGTACGTCTACAGCCTGGGCGACGGTGCGGATGTCATCGACAACACCGGTGGCGGCAACGACGGCGTGTTCTTCTCCGGAGGCATCACCCAGGACCGGCTGAGCTTCCGCCGCGACAGCGACGACCTGCTGATTCTGGTGGACGGCGATGCGCAGCAGTCGGTGCGCGTGCTGGGGCACTTCCTCGGTGGCGACAAGGCCATCAGCTACGTCCAGCCGGATGGCGGCTTCATGCTCACCGCCGCGCGCATCGGCCATATGGCCGCGGCCAACGGCGTGGCCGGCGGCTACCAGGCGGTGATCGACGGCGGCACGGCAGCGGATCGCCTCTCCGGCTACGACGGCCGCGACCTGCTGCGCGGCCTGGCCGGCAACGACACCCTGTTCGGCATGGCCGGCAACGACCAGCTGGAGGGCGGTGACGGCAACGACTACCTCTCCGGCGGTAACGGCGGCAATGCAGACTCGGGCGACGATGTGATCATCGGCGGCGCGGGCAACGACGTGCTGGACGGTGAGGACGGCAACGACCGCCTGGTGGGTGGCACCGGTGACGACAAGTACTACTACCGCGCCGGTGGTGGCATGGACGTCATCGACAACACCGGTGGCGGCTTCGACGGCGTCTTCGTGCTCAATGGCGTGGCCCGTGCGCGCCTGAGCTTCCACCGCGACGGCAATGACCTGGTCATCCTTGTCGACAAGGACATGGCCCATCAGTTGCGCATCACCAACCACTTCCTGGGCGGCGACTCGGCCATCGACTACGTGCAACCGGACGACGGCGGCAGCTACCTCACCACCGCGCAAATCGCCAGCCTGATCACCGCCTTCCCGGATGGCAGCGGCACCCCCGACCCGACCGATCCCACTGATCCAACTGACCCCACCGATCCGACCGATCCGGGTACCGGGCAACCGCCGGTTCCCGGCCTGGGCGGTGCCGACTCGCTCACTGGCACCGCCGGCAACGACGTGCTGACCGGGGGGGCCGGCAACGACACTCTGACCGGCGCGGCGGGCAATGACCGCCTGTTGGGCGGCGTGGGTGACGACACCTACGTCTACACCGCCGGCCTGGACGTGATCGAGGAGTCGGGCGGCGCAGCGGATACCCTGCGCTTCGCCGCAGGCATCACCTTCAACCAGGTGGGCTCGGGCCTGTCCAAGTCGGGCAACGACCTGATCCTCAAGGTCAATGGCAGTACCGCCAACCAGGTGACGCTGAAGGACTTCTTCCTGGGGGGCGACAACCTGGTGGAAACCTTCACCTTCGAGACCGGTGGCCAGCTCACCGCCGCGCAGATCTTCGGCGCGTTCGGTATCGCCATGCCAACGCCGGTGGCAGCCTTCGACAACACCGTGCAAGGCACGGCGGGCAACGACGGCGCCCTCAACGGCACCGCCCAGCGCGACCTGCTGCTCGGCTACAACGGCAACGACTCACTGTCCGGCGGTGCCGGCAACGACCGCCTGGAAGGGGGCAATGGCAACGACACCCTCGTCGGTGGCCAGGGCAATGACACCCTGCTCGGTGGTCGTGGCGACGACACCTACGTCTTCAGCGCCGGCAGCGGGCAGGACGTCATCGACAACACCGGTGGCGGCTACGACACCCTGCGCTTCGAAGGCATCACCTTCAACCAGGTGGGCAGTGGCCTGACCAAGAGCGGCAACGACCTGGTGCTCAACATCAGTGGCGGCACCGACAAGGTCACCCTGAAGAACTGGTTCCTGGGCGGCGACGCCGTCGTCGACGTGATCACCTTCTCCGGCGGCGGACAGATGACGGCTGCCCAGGTGTTCAGTGCCTTCGGCCTCACCAACCCGGACACCGTCGGTTCGCCCAACTACCTGAACGTCCCGGACGACCGATCCTTCGGCACCGTCCTGGCGGGCCAGGCAGGTGATCAGAACATCCTCGGTTCCTCGGACGCGGACCTGATCGACGGTGGCGCAGGCAACGACACGCTGCGCGGCGGCAAGGGCAATGACTACCTGATCGGCGGGGACGGCAACGACACCTACCGCTTCGCCGCCGGCGACGGCCAGGACGTCATCAACAACCTGTCGAACAAGCCCGCCGACAACGATGTGCTGAGCATCGAAGGCATCACCCGCGAGAGCCTCTGGCTCTCCCGCCAGGGCAACAACCTGGTGATCGACGTGCTGGGTTCGGCCGATGCCATCACCGTGCAGGACTGGTACGCGGGTGCGGCGCAGAAACTGGACGCGGTGCAAGCCGGCAGCTCCACGCTCTACGCCAATCAGCTGGAAAACCTGGTCAACGCCATGGCCGCCTTCGGCGCACCGCAGGGTGGGGAGATGAACCTGACCCAGGCTCAGCGGGATCAGTTGAACCAGATCATCGCGGTGAACTGGCAGTAGGTGTGAAGCTGTAAGCAACGAAACAGCCCGCCTGATGGCGGGCTGTTTTTTGCGTGAATATTGCTCGCCTGAAATCAAGGAACTGACTACATGCATGACGCCATCGATACCGAATCCGTAATACGAGAAGCGGAACGATTGCTGGGTGAGGGGGACCCTCAGGTGGCACGCTCGATCCTAGCTCCCTACGTCGCGCAGCGAGTACCCGCGGCGCTGTTTCTCTATTCGTCGGTCAGTGCTCCCGGGGAGGATATCGAGGCGTTCGAACGCAGAAGCTACGAGATGCTCAGTGAGGCGGCTGAGCTGGGCCATGTCCCCGCAATCACTGCCTTGGCGAAGTGCTTCGATATAGGGGATAGGGTTGAGCAGGATTGCCAGCGGGCAGCCATCCTGTTCGAGCAGGCTGCTGCCTGTGGCCACCCGCAGGCGAAGCTCTATCACGGGTTGAATCTGTTCTACGGGTCGAATGGCATCAAGCCGGACAGGAAAGAGGCCATACGACTGCTGCAAGAGGCTGAAGTCGAGGGGGTGCAAGACGAGCGGACAGCGCTCAGATGAAGGTGCGCCTTAGTCGGTCACAGTATGAGGAGTGGTATGCGTGTAGACGTTGAGAGTGACGCCGAGCTGCTAAAGGCTTACGACAGTTTCGAGCAAAGCATCGCCACTGCCGGCAGGCAGGGGCAGGACGTGCTTGATCGCTGCATCAATCGAAGCCTCTGGATCGCTCATCACTACAACGGGCGAGAACTGCTGGTCGAAACGAATGGCGGACGTTTCCTGCATGTCCATTGTCATGCGGGAAAGGTCGTATGGCAGGTGTTGGAATCGAGGCCCGTTGACCTTGAGCCTTGCTTGCTGGATGAGTCGACGATCGTTTTCAGATTCCCAAGCGGCGAGGAGGCCGCGTGGCACTGGCGGGAAGTGCTGGACAGCTTTCGTGGAAGGCCATTCGCCCTTGCCGTGAGTGATGCGCTGTTGTTCATGTTCTGGCGCGACGGACCTGAATATCTTTTCAACTGTTGTCGGTCTGAGAGCGACGTTTACCTGGTGCTGGGTGAGTGCTGAGCAGATGGGCCCACGCTGTTCAGGCAACTGAGGAGTGTTTTCCTCCGGCGCAAATAGAACCTGATTCACCCCACGCGGGTCGAGGGCGGGGCTTTCTGCAACCAGGTCCTGAAGAAGGCAACGGCTCATCTGCTCACGCGCACGCCGTGGTCCGATCTTTCTATGCCTGGTTTCGAGAGGCTGGATGGCGTTTCCCCGGTGCCCACGGCTACCTGGCACCACCCAGCCACTTCTTCTCCAGCTTCACCAGCCGCCCATCCGCCCGCATCGTCTCCAGCGCCTGCTGCCAGCGGGCGATGATGCGGGCGTCGGTCTGCCGTGAGAAGGCGATGTAGCTGCCCTGATGCATCACCGGCGCGGCGTAGCGAAGTTGCTCGGGGGCGAGGCCTTCTCCGCGGGCCAGGGTGTCGACGCTGAGGGTGTCGGCTGCTACCAGGTCGGTTCGGCCCAGGCGCAGCAGGCGCATCATCTGTTCGGGCGTGTCGACGCCGTAGAGGTTGGCGAAGCCCATCTCCTGCAGGCGGCGATAGACCAGCCATTTGCGCGGGGCGGCGATGCGCTGCACCTTGCGCGCCTCGTCCAGACCGGTGATGACGGGGGCGTGGTCGGCGTGGGCGTAGAGTGCGGTCTCGACCTCCAGCAGCGGGCCGACCAGTTGGTAGTCGGCTTCGCGCTCCGGGGTGCGCAGGATGGTGAAGACGGCCACGTCCGGGGCCTCGCGGGCGATCACCAGGGCACGCAACAGCGGTACTCGCTCCAACTGGATGCTGTCGCCGGTCTCCCGGGCGATCGCGTGCAGCAGGTCGACGTCGAAGCCCACCAGCTCGCCATCGCGCTCGAAATGCAGGGGCGGGTGGTCGTCAGTGAGCATGCGCAGCTCGGTGGCTCCCACGCTCTGGGTGGCGAACGCCGTGTACAGCAGCAAACGGGTGAAAATGCTTTTCATGAGGCTGTCTCGAAAACTCTCGGGTTCAGCGTAGCGGGAGCGGCGTCACTTGACGCGGTAAAGCACCAGCGTTCCGAGGTTGATCAGGCGGCCGGGTACGTAGCGCTCGACCACCAGCCGTTCTTCCCAGCGCTTCTCGTGGAGGACATCCGGTTCATGGATGATGGTCAACAGATTGCCTTTGAGCTTGAAGCGCAGTGCGGTCTGGACGCGGTTACGGATCGCCATGCCCTTGCGGTCCATGCGCAGGGTGTTTGAACCGAATACCCAGTAGCCACGCAGGGGGGAGTCGAAGTCCAGATCCGACCATTTGCCTTGCAGGTCGGCCAGTGTCAGCAGTGGTGGGCTGGCCTTCTCGGCTGCTTCGTAATTCGTCTGAGTGCCTGCTTTCGGAAGGGGGCTCTTGTCGGGCTGCTCGGCACTGTCGGTTGCCTTGGCCGGGGGCGGGGTCTCATGTGCGATCACTTCCTGATTTTCAGGTGTGCCGCAGGGCCGGTCGGAGAACTGGGTCGTGCCATCGGCCACCTTGCACTTGAAGATGGCGGCTGATGCCGAAGCGGCAGGGGCGAGGAGCAAGGTGAAGGCAATCAGGGCGGCGGCAGGGCGCATTGAACATCCGTGTAGTAGTGGAGGGTGTTGGATTCTACCTGTTGCTCCGGGATGCGACAGCATTCTGCATAGGGGCCGGTACGCACGAGCTGCCTGCTCCGTGTGCGCCTTCATGAGTCTCACTCCATCGCCTGCCGGTACTGCCGTGGCGTGAAGCCGGTGAGCTGCTTGAACTGGCGGCTGAAGGCGCTGTGGTCGGTGTAGCCGCATTGCAGGGCGACGTCGGTGATCGGTAGGTCGGTCTGCAGCAGGCGGTGGGCGTGCTCCAGGCGGGCCTTGCTGATCATCTGCCGGGGCGTGAGGTGGAACACCCGCTTGCAGTGGCGCTCCAGCTGGGCGACGGAGAGGCGGGCGATGCGGGTGAGGGTCTCCAAGGTGATGGGCTCGTGGAAGTGCAGGCGGATGTGCTCGTCCACGGCGGCCAGGCGTTCGTAGGCGGGGTGGCTGGCGCTGGCCGATTGCAGGTCCACCGAGATGCCCACCAGGCCGATCACCTGCCCGGCGCGGTCGTGCAGGGGGCGCTTGTGGGTCAGGCACCAGCCGGGTTCGCGGCTGCCGTACAGGTGCAGCTCCAGCTGGTCTTCCAGCACCTGGCCCTGTTCCAGCACGCGGCGGTCCTGCTCGGTGTAGCCGGGGCCGAGCTGGGCGGGGAAGACCTCCGCGCTGGTCTTGCCCAGCAGCGGTTGCAAGGCCTTCAGGCCGCAGCGCTGGACCAGGGTGCGGTTGGCCAGCAGGTAACGCGCCTGGGTGTCCTTGATGAAGATCGCCGCATTGGGGATCGCATCCAGCATCGGCCATAGCAGCCGCGCGCTGGCCAGCAGCGCGTCCATGCTCTCGGGGCGTTCCAGCCCCTCTTCGGCGAACAGTCCTTCCAGCAGGTTCTGCGGCATCGTCCGGCCTCCCAGTGCACGCAAGCCGGCAGGTTGCCGCAGGCGGCCAGGGCCTGTCGAGCCTTGCCCGGTCATTGCGCCAACTGTGCCGATTTCGTCATGGGAACCGAGGAAATGCATCAAGCCCGCAGGCGCCCGGGCGGGCCACCCTATGGCCGTTGCAGACCTCGGGGCGCCGTCGCACCGGTTCGTCTCAGTGCCTGATTCGTCGCCAGGCCCCGGTGCTGCACAGGGATCTCTCCAGCCCATCCAATAACGCACAAGAAGGCTACGCCATGTCTGGAAAGTTCAAGAAACAGCTGTCCCTGACGGACCTCACCTTCATCGGCCTGGGGGCCATCTTCGGCTCCGGCTGGCTGTTCGCTGCCAGCCACGTCTCCGCCATCGCCGGCCCGGCGGGCATCTTCTCCTGGCTCCTCGGCGGCTTCGCGGTGCTGCTGTTGGGCATCATCTACTGCGAGCTGGGGGCGGCGCTGCCGCGTGCCGGCGGTGTGGTGCGCTACCCGGTGTTCTCCCACGGCCCGCTGCTGGGCTACCTGATGGGCTTCATCACGCTGATCGCCTTCTCCAGCCTGGTGGCCATCGAGGTGGTCGCCTCCCGCCAGTACGCGGCGGCCTGGTTCCCGGGCCTCACCGAGGCGGGCTCCAGCGACCCGACGCTGATCGGCTGGCTGGTGCAGTTCGGCCTGCTGTGCCTGTTCTTCTGGCTCAACTACCGCAGCGTGAAGACCTTCGCCCGCGCCAACAACCTGGTCAGCGTGTTCAAGTTCATCGTGCCGCTGCTGGTCATCGGCGTGCTCTTCACCTTCTTCAAGCCCGAGAACTTCCAGGTGCAGGGCTTCGCGCCGTTCGGCCTCTCGGGCATCGAGATGGCGGTGTCGGCGGGCGGCATCATCTTCGCCTACCTGGGGCTGACGCCGATCATCTCGGTGGCCAGCGAGGTGAAGAACCCGCAGCGCACCATCCCCATCGCGCTGATCCTCTCGGTGCTGCTCTCCACCGCCATCTACGTGCTGCTGCAGGTGGCCTTCCTCGGCGCGGTGCCGACCGAGCTGCTGGCCAACGGCTGGGCCGGGATGTCCAAGGAGTTCGCCCTGCCGTACCGCGACATCGCCCTGGTGCTGGGCGTGGGCTGGCTGGCCTACCTGGTGGTGGCCGACGCGGTGGTCTCGCCCAGCGGCTGCGGCAACATCTACATGAACGCCACGCCGCGGGTGATCTACGGCTGGGCGCAGACCGGCACCTTCTTCCGCATCTTCACCCGCATCGATGAGCAGTCCGGCATCCCGCGCCCGGCGCTGTGGCTGACCTTCGGCCTGTCGGTGTTCTGGACCCTGCCGTTCCCCTCCTGGGAGGCGCTGATCAACGTGGTGTCCGCCGCCCTGGTGCTGAGCTACGCGGTGGCGCCGGTGACGGTGGCGGCCCTGCGCCGCAACGCGCCGGACATGCCGCGCCCGTTCCGCGTGCGGGGCCTGGCGGTGATGGGGCCGCTGTCCTTCGTGATCGCCGCGCTGATCGTCTACTGGTCCGGCTGGGGCACCGTGTCCTGGCTGCTGAGCCTGCAGATCCTGATGTTCGTCATCTACCTGCTGTGCCGCCGCTTCGTGCCCACCGAGCACCTGGGCATCGCCCAGCAGGTGCGCTCGTCCGCCTGGCTGATCGGCTTCTACGCCGTGACCCTGCTGCTCTCCTGGCTGGGCAGCTTCGGCGGCCTGGGCGTGCTCGGCCATCCCTACGACACCCTCGCCGTGGCCGCCTGTGCCCTGGGCATCTACCACTGGGGCGCCACCACCGGCGTGCCGGCCGAGCTGATCATCCTCAGCGGCGAGGACGAAAGCGAGGAGGGCACCGACGCGGACGCCGCACCTGCCACCACGGCCTTCCCCAGCCGCGCCTAGCCCACTCTCTGCAACCTGATGACCGGAAGGAGTCTGGCCATGAACGACCTCATCAACCTCAGCCTCGACCAGGTCCACGCCCTGGCACTGCGTGCGCTGACCATCAACGGCATGGGCGAGGACCATGCCCGCGCCATCGCCGACACCATCACCCGGGGCCAGCGTGACGAATGCCACTCCCACGGGCTGTACCGGGTGCTGGTGTGCGTGCACTCGCTGCGCAGCGGCAAGGTGGACCCGCAGGCCCAACCAAGCGTGAGCCGCCCGGCGCCGGCCATCGTCCGCGTCGATGCGCAGCGGGGCTACTCGCTGCTGGCGCTGCAGACCGGCCTGCCGCTGCTGGTGGAGCAGGCCCGCGAGCTGGGCGTCGCCGCCCTGGTGATCCGCAACTGCTTCCACTTCTCCGCGCTGTGGCCGGAGGTGGAGGCCATCGCCGCCGAAGGGCTGGTTGGGCTGGCCATGACCCCCAGCCACGCCTGGGTGGCCCCGGAAGGCGGCCGCCAGGGGGTGTTCGGCACCAACCCGCTGGCCTTCGCCTGGCCCCGCGAGGGGCGCGAGCCCTTCGTCTTCGACTTCGCCACCAGCGCCATCGCCCGGGGCGATATCGAGCTGCACGCCCGCCAGGGCAAGCCGATTCCCCTGGGCTGGGGGCTGGATGCCGAAGGGCGGCCCAGCACCGATGCGCGGGCCGTGCTGGAAGGCGCCATGCAGACCTTCGGCGGCCACAAGGGCTCGGCCCTGGCAGCGATGATCGAGCTGATGGCCGGCGCGCTGATCGGCGACCTCACCAGCGCCGAGTCCCTGGCCTTCGACGGCGGCGCCGGCGCCACGCCGCTCCATGGCGAGCTGCTGCTGGCCTTCGATCCCGCACGCTTTCTCGGCGGCGAGCTGGAGGCCGGCCGGCAGCGGGCCGAGGCGCTGTTCACCGCCATCACCGACCAGGGCGCGCGGCTGCCGTCGCAGCGGCGTTTCGCCGCCCGCCAGCGCAGCGAACGCGAAGGTGTCTGGGTCGGCCGGGCGCTGCTGGACGACATCCAGCACCTGATCGATCACCCCCATTCCCCGACCTGACGGAGCCGCCCCATGAAGCGCATCCATGTCATCGATTCCCACACCGGCGGCGAACCCACACGCCTGGTGATGGACGGCTTTCCCGAACCCGCCGGCCGCACCCTGGCCGAGCAGCGCGACAGCCTGCGCGAGCAGCACGACCACTGGCGCCGCGCCTGCCTGCTGGAGCCGCGCGGCAACGACGTGCTGGTGGGCGCGCTGTACCGCCCGCCGGTGACGCCGGGCGCCACCTGCGGGGTGATCTTCTTCAACAACGCCGGCTACCTCGGCATGTGCGGCCACGGCACCCTCGGCCTGGTGGCGTCCCTCCGGCACCTGGGGCTGATGGCCCCCGGCGAGCACCGCATCGACACCCCGGTGGGCACCGTCAGCGCCACCTTCCACGAGGACGGCCGCGTCACCCTCGGCAACGTGCCGGCCTACCGCCATCGCCGGCAGGTGCCGGTGGAGGTGCCCGGCCATGGTGTGGTCCACGGCGACATCGCCTGGGGCGGCAACTGGTTCTTCCTGGTCAACGACCACGGCCAGCGCCTGGAGCTGGACAACGTCGAGGCCCTGACCGCCTACACCTGGGCGATGCTGCGGGCCCTGGAGGCCCAGGGCATCCACGGCGAGGGCGGGGCGCTGATCGACCACGTCGAGCTGTTCGCCGCCGACGCCGAGGCCGACAGCCGCAACTTCGTCATGTGCCCCGGCAAGGCCTACGACCGCTCCCCCTGCGGCACCGGCACCAGCGCCAAGCTGGCCTGCCTGGCGGCGGACGGCAAGCTCGCCCCCGGCCAGCGCTGGGTGCAGGCCAGCATCACCGGCAGCCGCTTCGAGGGGCACTACGAGTGGGAGGGCGAGCGCATCCGTCCCTTCATCACCGGGCGTGCCCACCTCACCGCCGACAGCACCCTGCTCATCGACGAGCAGGACCCCTTCGCCTGGGGCATCTGAGCCCCGTTTTCCCGAACCCTGAATCCCTGCTCAAGGAGCGACAGCATGAACATCGATATCTACCGTGGCTGCATCCCCGCCCTCATGACCCCCTGCACCGACGCGCGCCAGCCGGACTACGACGCCCTGGTGGCCAAGGGCCGCGAACTGGTCCAGGCCGGCATGAGCGGCGTGGTCTACTGCGGCTCCATGGGCGACTGGCCCCTGCTCAGCGAGGCCCAGCGCCAGGAAGGCGTGGCGCGCCTGGTGAAGGCCGGCGTGCCCACCATCGTCGGCACCGGCGCGGTGAGCACCCGCGAGGCGGTGGCCCATGCCGCCCATGCCGCCAAGGTCGGCGCCCAGGGGCTGATGGTGATCCCGCGGCTGCTCTCCCGTGCGGCCTCGCCGGCGGCGCAGAAGGCGCACTTCAGCGCCGTGCTGAAAGCCGCGCCGGAGACGCCTTCGGTGATCTACAACAGCCCGTACTACAGCTTCTCCACCCGCGCCGACCTGTTCTTCGAGCTGCGCGGGCAGCACCGCAACCTGATCGGCTTCAAGGAATTCGGCGGCGCCGACGCCATGCGCTACGCCGCCGAGCACATCACCTCGCGGGATGACGAGGTGATCCTCATGGCCGGCGTCGACACCCAGGTGTTCCACGGCTACGTCAACTGCAACGCCACCGGCACCATCACCGGCATCGGCAACGTGCTGCCCCGGGAGGTGCTGCAACTGGTCTCGCTGAGCCGCCAGGCCGCCCAGGGCGATGCCCGCGCACGCCGCCAGGCCCTGGAGTTGAGCGCCGCCCTGGACGTGCTCTCGTCCTTCGACGAGGGCTGCGACCTGGTGCTGTTCTACAAATACCTGATGGTGCTCAACGGCGACCGCGAGTACCGCCTGCACTTCAACGAGAGCGACGCCCTCAGCGACTCTCAGCGCCGCTACGCCGAGCAGCAGTACGGCCTGTTCCGTCAGTGGTACGCCAACTGGACCGCCGAGCAGAACCTTGCCTGAACCCGCCCGCCCCACCGCCCATGGGCGGTGGGGCCCACCTGCCACCCAGGATGCCCCATGACCCTCACAGGCAAGATGCTGATCGGCGGCGCAGCGGTGCCCGGCACCCGCGACGCCCTCCACGCCATTGACCCGGCCACCGGCCAACACCTGCAACCCGCCTACCCGGGCGCCAGCCGCCAACAGGTGGAACAGGCCTGCACCCTGGCCTGGGCCGCCTTCGACCCGTACCGGGACACCACGCCGGCCGCCCGTGCGGCCTTCCTCGACGCCATCGCCGATGCCATCGAGGCTCTTGGTGATGCGCTGATCGAGCGCGCCATGGCCGAGACGGGCCTGCCCCAGGCCCGCCTGCAGGGCGAGCGCGGCCGCACCTGCCAGCAACTGCGCACCTTCGCCCGCACCCTGCGCGCGGGTGAGTGGCTGGACGTGCGCATCGACCGCGCGCAACCCCAGCGCCAACCCCTGCCCAGGCCCGATCTGCGCCAGCGCCAGGTGCCCCTGGGGCCGGTGGCGGTGTTCGGTGCCAGCAACTTCCCCCTGGCCTTTTCCGTGGCCGGCGGCGACACCGCCTCGGCCCTGGCCGCCGGCTGCCCGGTGGTGGTCAAGGCCCATGGCGCCCACCCCGGCACCAGCGAGCTGGTGGGGCAGGCGGTGGCCCGCGCGGTCGAAAGCTGCGGCATGCCCGAAGGCGTGTTCTCGCTGCTGTTCGGCGCCGGTCGCGAAGTGGGTTTAGGCCTGGTGACGGACCCGCGTATCAAGGCGGTCGGCTTCACCGGCTCGCGCAGCGGTGGCCTCGCCCTGTGCCAGGCGGCCCAGGCGCGGCCGGAGCCGATCCCGGTCTATGCCGAGATGAGCTCGATCAACCCGGTGCTGCTGTTTCCCGCCGCCTTGCAGGCCCGTGGCGAGGCCCTGGCGCAGGGCTTCATCGCCTCGCTGACCCTGGGCGCCGGGCAGTTCTGCACCAACCCCGGCCTGCTCATCGCGCCTCGCGGAGCAGCGCTGGATGCCTTCCTCGCCCACGCCGCCGAGCAGCTGCGCCCGTGCAAGGCCCAGGTGATGCTCACCCCCGGCATCCACCAGGCCTACGCGGCCGGGGTCGCGGCCCTGGCCCGCCACCCGCAGGTGCGTCGGGTCGCCAGCGGGCTGCCAGGGGAGGGGCCGAACCGCTGCCAGGCGCAGCTATTCGTCACCGACGCCGAGGCCTTCCTCGCCGACCCGCAGTTGCACGGCGAAGTCTTCGGCGCGGCAGCGCTGGTGGTGCAGTGCGAGGCAGCGGAGCAGGTATCCCGCATCCTCGATGCCCTGGAGGGCCAGCTCACCGCCACCCTGCACCTGGACGACGCTGACTTGGATGCCGCCCACGCGCTGTTGCCGACCCTGGAGGGCAAGGCCGGCCGGGTGCTGGTCAACGCCTGGCCCACCGGGGTGGAAGTGTGCGACGCCATGGTCCACGGCGGGCCGTTCCCGGCCACCTCGGATGCCCGTTCCACCTCGGTGGGCACCGCCGCCATCCAGCGCTTCCTGCGTCCGGTGTGCTACCAGGGCTTCCCCGATGCCTTGCTGCCGGCGGCGCTGCGCGAGGCCAACCCCCTGGGGCTGCGGCGGCTGCTCGACGGCGAGCGGGAGGCCTGAACATGGGCGATCTCCAGCCAGCGGACGTGGATGTCGCGGTGGTCGGCGCCGGCGTCATCGGTGTCGCCTGCGCCCTGCAGCTCGCGCGCCAGGGGCTGCGGGTGCAGGTGTTCGACCCGGACGGCGTGGGGCAGGGCGCCTCCTTCGGCAATGCCGGGCACCTGGCCACCGAGCAGGTGTTCCCGATTGCCGACCTGTCGATTCTCAAGCGCCTGCCGGGCATGCTCCTCGACCCCATGGGCCCGCTGCGCCTGGACTGGACCTACCTGCCACGCGCCACCCCCTGGTTCCTGCGCCTGCTGCTCAACCTGCGGGCGGCGCCCTTCGCCCGCACCGTGGCCGGCCTGCGGGCCGTCAACGAAGCCAGCCTGGGCGCCTGGCGCCGCCTGCTGCAGGCCATCGAGCGGCCCGACCTGCTGCGCGAGGACGGTTCGCTGCTGGTGTACGAGCAGGACGCCTCCCGCGCGGCGCTGCAGGCCCTCCAGGCGCGCATGGCGGGGCAGGGCGTGCCGGTGGCGTTCTGGGGAGCGGAGGCGTTGCACGCGGCGGCGCCCCAGCTCAGTGACGGGATTCGCGGCGGGCTGTTCTTCCCGGCCACCGGGCACTTCATCGACCCGCACCGCGTGGTCGTCGAACTGGCGCGGGCGGCCGAGGCGCTGGGCGTCACCTTCCATCGCCAGCGCGTGCTCGACGGCCACCGCGTGCCGGAGGGCGTCGCCCTGCGCCTGGACGGCGGCAGCCTGCGCGCCCGCCAGGTGCTGCTGGCCTGCGGCGCCCACTCCGCTCCCCTTACCGAACGCCTCACCGGTACGCGGGTGCCGCTGGACACCGAACGCGGCTACCACCTGATGCTGCCGCGGGAGCAGGGGCGGCTGCCGTTCGCCGTCACCAGCCTCGAACGGCGCTTCATCATGACGCCCATGGCCGGCGGCCTGCGCCTGGCCGGCACCGTGGAGTTCGCCGGGCTGGAGAAGCCGGCGAACATGCCCCGCGCCTGGCAGTTGCACCGCCTCAGCCAGGGGCTGTTCCGCGACGAGCTTGACGTCGAAGGCGCCAGCCCCTGGATGGGCTTGCGCCCCTCGCTGCCGGACTCGCTGCCGATCATCGACCGGGTGGGCGAGGGCCGCGTCCTGCTCGCCTTCGGCCACCAGCACCTGGGGCTGACCCAGGCTGCCGTCACCGCCGAGTACATCGGCCAACTGGCCCAGGGGCAGGCCGTGGCGGGGCTGGAGGCGTACCGGCTGGGGCGCTTCGGCGGGCCGGGGAGGGGCTGAACCGCGTCACGGAAATCAGGGGGGGCGTTCCGGAGGGGCCCCAGGTGCTGCCCGCACCCTGAGCCCGTTCCGCCTGGCAAAAAGTTAGAACCTCTCGCCGTCCCGGTCCTCAGACCTTCTAGGCGTCATCGACGCCGGACCCGAATGGACCCACAGACAAGAGAGGACCGTGCAATGGCTCAACATCGAGGTGGCAAAGGCAACTTCGCGGAAGACCCCCAGCGTGCATCCGAGGCCGGCAAGAAAGGCGGGCAGGTGAGCGGGGGCAACTTCCGCAACGACCCGGAACGGGCATCGGCCGCCGGCCGCAAGGGCGGGCAACGCAGCCACGCCCGGCGCACCAGCGAGGACTGAGCGCCACCGGGCCGGCGGTGAGTGTCGCCGGCCCGGTCATCCACCCGCCGCCCAGCGGCCCCATTGCCCAGCCGAGGACACCCCGATGACCGACTGCTGCCGAGCAACATCCGATCCTGCAAGGTGGCCATCCTGCTGGTCGACGGCGCCTGCGAGCGTGACGTGGAGACGCTCAGGGACGCTCAGGGACGCTCTGGCGCAGGCCGGGGCGGGTGATCTACCGCGATGGGGTCAGTCTCTAGCAGGTGGCTGCAGAACAGGTGGGGCGGCGGCGAAGCGCTGCAGCACGTCGAGCAGGTCCTCGCGTTTGTTCCGGGAGATGGCCTCCAGCAGCAGGGCATAGCCCTTCTTCTCGCACTGCTGGCCGACAGTGGGATCGGCGCCTTTTTCCAGCAGCAGGGTGAACAACGCCAGGGTGTCCTGCTGGCTGACGGTGGGTGACCGAGCATCGGCAGCGGTCTGCTCGGCCACCAGGGTCAGCAGGCTCTTGCCGATGGGCTGGCCATGGCAGGTGCCACGGCCGTAGCTCAGGTCGAGGTCGGCACCGGCAGCTATCAGTTGCCTCACGGCCCCGAAATTGTTGGCGGAAAAGGCGCGGTACAACGCGGTTTCACCATCGTCCTTGCTGCGCACATCGAGGTCCTGCGGGTAATGCAGCAGCCAACCGAAGGCCTGCAGGCCACGTGTGTTTCCGGCCATCTGCATCAGGGGCGTCTCGCCTCGGCTGTCCGGCTCGTCGATGCGGACACCGGCCTCGATGAGGAACTTCAAGCGTCCGTCCTGGCTCAGGTCGAGGTTGTCTCTCAGGTCGCGTTGCATGGCCAGGATCGCCAAGGTGCTGCCGTTGTAGAGACCGCTGGTGCGCGCGCCGTGCTCCAGCAGCAGCCGGGCGATGTCCAGATGCGGCGCGTCCAGGGCGTGCAGCAGGGCGCTGCGGCCATCGGCGGCCATGACCTCGCCGCTGATGCCGCTGGCCAGCAGGCGCTGCACCTCGGCCAGGTCGCCGGCATCCACGGCGGCCACCAGCGGCCAGAAACCCTGGCAGGCCTGCGGGTTGGCGGTGGTGATGCCCAGGCGTTCGAGCACCCGGGGCGGGATGCTCATCTGGCGTTTCAGGCGCAGGCCGCAGTACACCCGGTAGGCCTCGACGGCTCGGCCCTGGTGGATGGCGTACTCAGGGCGCTGCTCGTAGATCGCCCAATCCAGGTCCGCCAGGTTGAGGTAGGCGGGCATGCGCCCCGGGTCGCGGCGCAGCACTTCTTCGAGCCAGGGGCGGGCGGTATGCAACTGGCCGGCCTCGCTGGCCCAGAAGGCGATGTCGTTGAGCAGGCCAGGGTATTCGCGGCGCTCGGTGGCGATGCTGCGAAAGTCGTGAAGGGCGAAGAAGTCCTCCACCTCGCGGATGCCCGGCCGCTTGTCCTTGGTCTTCAGCAGTTGCTGGTGCAGGGCACGGAACTGCTTCCAGGTGTCATCCGGGGACTGGGCCGGCACATAGGCGTTGAGGGTGATCGTTCCTTTGGCGCTGGTGAAGGGGCGGAACCAGGGCGGAAACTTCTGCAAGGCCTGCAACCACTGCTGCGCGGTTGCCTCGCTGATGGGCTGCAGCGGGGTGAAGTCCAGCCGGTTCATGTCGCGGCGGTGGCTGATGGCCAGCAACGGGTTCTGCGGATCACGCTGGTCGACCAGCAGGTAGCGCTGGCTGAGCTGCCAGTCCGAGGGGGCCGAACAGTCGAAGCTCAGCGACGTGAGGCTGAGGCCGGTGTCCAGGGTGTTGCTCGCTGGCCAACGTTCGCTGACCCGGATGGGAAAATCCGAGGGCTCGCAGGCGCGCAGTTCCTCGGGGCTGAACAGGGCAATGGGCGGCGACTTGTAGACCCGCTGCTGGTACGTCAGGTCCTGATAGGCATTGAGGTAGAACAGTCCGCGGTGCTGGCTCAGGACGACACGCGCCGGCACCTGCGCCAGGCCCGGCAGGCGGAATGGCTTGATCTCCAGGGTGGCCGTCTCCGGACGGTCGAGCACGAACTTGCGGGCCATGCCCGACCATTTGATCCCGTCCATGTCGATGTCGAAGGCCAGGGCCACGGGGGCGCCTGCCAGCAGGGCCAGCGCAAGGCCAAGCCCACGAATGCCGATGCGCCGGGCAGTGGCGCCAGAGGATAGGTTCAACGTTGCAGTCCCTTGCCGATGGAAAGGTCGGCAATGTAATGCAATCGGCGTCTGCGTACCGGGTGTTTGTCTCAGGTGCGGAACTGTCTTGGTGCCCCTCCAACAGTGTTCACGTGGGGTCGTTTGATGTGTCCTCCAGCAGCACCGGCCCGCTGCCGAACTCGGCCAGCGCGTCGCCGGGGTTGCGCAGGGGGCAGGTCTCCATGCTCAGGCAGCCACAGCCGATGCAGCCGCTGAGCTGGTCGCGCAGGGCGGTGAGGCGCTGGATGCGCTGGTCCAGCTCGTGGCGCCAGCGTTCGGAGAGGGCATGCCAGTCGGCGGCGGTGGGGGTGCGGCCCTCGGGCAGGGCGGCCAGGGCTTCGGCCACTTCCGCCAGGGGCACGCCCAGGCGTTGCGCCACCTTGATGATCGCTACCCGGCGCAGCACGTCGCGGGCGTAGCGGCGCTGGTTGCCGGCGTTGCGGGTGCTGCGGATCAGCCCCTTGGCTTCGTAGAAATGCAGGGTGGAAACCGGTACGCCGCTGCGTTCGGCGACCTGGCCGACGGTGAGGGGCCTGTGGACGTTGGCGGGAGTGACGGCGGGCATCGTGTCGGACTCTTGACCTCAAGTTAAGTTGAGGTTTTACCCTCGGCGCCGTTCATGCACAAGATCGGTCCGCAGAGGAGTCGGGACATGCAGCACGCAGAGGAAATCCACACCGCCATCCGGTTCGCCTTCGATCCCGAGCGCCGCCAGGCCCTGCTGGAGGGGCTGGCACCGCGCCTGGCCGCCTGCCTGGCGTCGCACCAGGGGTTGCTGGAAAGCTCCCTGGAGGTCGGCGCCGACGGCGACTGGCTGGTCCAGCGCAGCCGCTGGCGCTCGCCGCAGGCCGCCCACCAGGCTTTGGGGGACGGCTCCTGCGGTGCACAGCTGCTGGGCGAGGCCATCTGGCGCTACGGGGCCCGCTCGGTGTGGTTCGAGTAGGGCGCGCCGGCCGTCAGAGCAGGAACATGCCCTTGGCGAGGAAGAGGATGGCGAGCATCTGCAGCAGCACGCTGTGGTGGATCAGGCGCGAGCGGGCGGGCGTCATGCGGCCGCTGCGCATCAGCAGGACCACCAGCAGGAAGTGCCCGAGGATGCTCAGCGCCAGGCTGATCTTCAGCACCAGCAGCGTGCCGAAGTGGCTGGCGAAAGGCGCCGCCAGCACCGCGCGGTAGTGCCAGGCGAGGCCCAGCCCGGCGCCGTAGAGTGCCAGCACCACCCAGTGCATCACCTGTCGGGCGCGCTTGCCGAGGGCCTGGGACAGGCGGCTGCGGGCGTCTTCGTCCAGCACCGGTGTGGCGCGGCTGAGGATCATCACCTCGAAGAACACCCCGCCGATGAAGAACGCCGCAGCGGTGATGTGCACGAACTTGAGCAGCAGGTAGGTCATGGCGGGTCCTCGGGCGGCAGGGTGGGCGGATCATGACGGCTCGCCAGGGCAGTGCCATGACCCGCGTCAACGCGCCTGCCGGGGGCCGCCGCCGTAGCGCGCCAGCGCCCCGGCCGCCAGGTCCAGGCTGGTGCACAGGACGAAGTAGAGCAGGGCGACGAAGAGGAAGATCTCCGTGGGGTGCACCATCAACCGGTTGCTCACCTGGGTGGCCACGAACGACAGCTCGCCGACGCCGATGACATAGGCCAGGGAAGTGTCCTTGATCAGCGAGACCCACTGGTTGAGGAACGACGGCAGCATGATCGGCAGGGCCTGGGGCAGGATCACCCAGCGCAGCACCTGCCAGGGGCGCATGCCCAGGGCGCGCGCCGCGTGCCATTGGCCCTCCGGCAGGCTGAGGATGCCGGCGCTGACCGAGTGGGCCAGGTAGGCCCCGCCGATCAGCGAAAGGGCGCAGACCACCGTGGCCAGGGCGGGCACGTCCACATGGAAGACGATGGGCAGCAGGAAGTAGGTCCAGAACACCAGCATCAGCACCGGGATCGCCCGGAAGAAGCCCAGCACGCCCACCAGCAGCAGGCGCCAGCGGCCCTTCGACAGGGCCAGTGCGATGCCCAGCACCAGGCCGATCAGCGCCGACGCCAGGGCCGAGCACAGGGCCAGCACCAGCGTCAGTGCGGCGCCGCCCAGCGGGCCCTCGGGCCAGGGGCCCAGCAGCAGATAGTCGAGGTTGTCGAGGATGACCGAAATGTCCATCAGGCGGCTCCCTGGCGGTAGCGCCGGCTGTGCTGCACCACCTGGCCGAGGGCTTCCATCAGCGCGATGGTGCCGATGTACAGCAGGGTGGCGAGGCCGAAGGCCTGGAAGGTCTTGAAGGTTTCCGTCTCGACCTGGCGCGAGGCGTAGGACAGCTCGGCCAGGCCGATGGCCATGGTCAGCGAGGAGTTCTTCAGCGCGCTCATGTACTGCCCCAGCAGCGGGGCGAAGGCCGTGCGCAGCGCCTGGGGCAGCAGCACCACGCGCCACACCTGGCCAGGCGTCATGCCCAGCGCCAGGCCGGCCTCGCGCTGCTGCGGGCGTACCGAGGCGATGCCGGCGCGGAACTCCTCGGCGACGAAGGCCGTGGTGTAGAGCGTCAGGCCCCAGGCCCCGGCGAGGAACTCGAACGACGGCCAGGTCAGCACCAGCGGCCCGATGGCCAGTTCGTGCGGGCTGTTGAGCCAGAACACCAGCGCTTCCGGCAACAGTGCCGGCACGCCGAAATACCAGAAGAACAACTGCACCAGCAGGGGCGTATTGCGAAAGGTGGTCAGGAAGGCCTGCGCCGGCCAGGACAACAGGCGCGAGGGCGCCAGGCGGGCGATGGCCAGGGGCGCGCCGAGCAGCGTGGCCAGCAGGCAGCACAGGGCGGAAAGGCCGAGGGTCAGCAGGAAGCCGTCCAGCAGCCAGCCCAGGTAGAGCGGGGCGAGAAGGTCGCCAAACATGAAGAAGGTTCCAGGCAGGGGGCATCAACGACTGCGCCCCACCGAAGCGGGGCGCAGGGAGAGAGGGCGATCAGCTCTTGTCGCCGATCCGGTAGAGGCGGGCCAGGGGCGTCGGCGTGCTCGGGCCGAACCAGGCGTCATAGATCTTCTGGGCGTCGCCGCTGCCCTCCAGCTCGCGCAGTGACTGGTCGACGAACTCGGTCAGGGCGGCCTCGCCCTTGGGAATGCCGACGCCAATCAGGTCGTTGGAGAGGGTGAGGGGCGGCACCTCGTACTTTTCCTTGTCCGGGACGTTGGCCAGCAGGCCGATCAGCTTGGGGCCGTCCTGGGTGATGGCCTGTACCTGGCCGTTGCGCAGGGCGGTGAAGGCGAAGGGGGTGTCGTCGTAGGCGATGACCTTGGCGCCGGGGAATTTCTCCCGCAGGACGCCTTCGTTGACCGTGCCCTTGTCCACGCCCACGCGCCATGTGTTCAGTTGCTCCGGCTCGGTCAGGGTGCCCTTGCGCACGATGAACTGCTGGCCGGAGGCGAAGTACGGAATGCTGAAGTTCACCTGCTGGGCCCGCTCGGGGGTGATGGTGAAGTTGGCCAGCACCAGGTCCACCTTGTTGGCGGTCAGCAGCGGAATGCGGTTGGCCGGGTTGGTGGGCAGCAGTTCCAGCTTCACGCCCAGCTTGCCGGCCAGGGCTTTGGCGTAGTCGACGTCGAGGCCGGCCAGTTGCTTGGTCTGCGGGTCGACGAAGCCGAAGGGCGGGTTGCTGTCGAAGGCGGCAACCCGGAGGACCCCGGCCTTGCGGATGTCTTCGAGGCGGTCGGCATGGGCCAGGCCGGACAGTACGGCCAGGGCGAGGGCGGTGATGGCAGTGAGTTTCTTCATGAAATGACAGCTCCTGGATGGGCCCTGTCGATTCGCAGGGCACCGTATGCGGGGATGGCGGGCGCCCTGGGTGAGGGCGCCCGCCGCTGCCGGAGGGTGGCTCCAGGCGCAGCGGAGTGTGTCAGGGGAGGGTGGGGACTGAAAAAGAATGAATCGGTCTATCTAATAGCCAAAAAGAATAAACGCTTAGTAATTGAGTCCGAATTGGAATTTATGCGAGCACTGTTCATTCGAGCGGATAGCGCCGGAATAGCGCGCTGTCGTCGAGCGCGTGTCCAGCCTGTGGAATCCGTCGCCGCCCTGGCAGGTGGCCTCACGCCTGCCGCTGGTCCATCCGGCTGGAAATAGCCCTGCGATGCGGGAATAATGCCGCCCCCTTTTTATTAGGAGAATCAAATGGTTATCCATTTCCTGAGCGGAGAGGGTCAGGGTGCCTGCGGCCGCAGCGATGCCAACCTGAACGCCTCCAACCAGCCGGCCGAGGTCACCTGCAAGACCTGCCGCCGGACCAACGCCTTCACCCAGGCCGAACAGGGCGCTGCGCCCCAGGCCACAGCCGCCCAGGCGCGCGTCACGCAGTCCCGCAGCGAGCCCGCTGCCCGCAAGAGCCCCCAGCAGGCCGCCACCCAGGGCAGCGCCTGGCAGAGTTGGCAGGCCCGTCTGAGCCAGACCCCCGGCAAGCAGCGCCTGCCGCGCTCCCGCCGCCGCGCTCAGGCATTCGTCTGAGGGCTTCCCCACCCTGGCCCAGGCGTTGCCTGCGGCTGGGGTGGCTATCGATCTAGATCTACAGCCCGACGCACTCAGGCCGGCTGTTCCCCTGCGCGCCTGAGCAGGGTGCGGCAGCGCTCGGAGAGGTGCTCCACGCGCAGGTGTTTGCCGGCCTTGGTGTAGCGCTCGCGCAGGGTCTTGAGGGCAGCGATGGCGGAGTAGTCGACGAAGCTGAGGTGCCGGCAGTCGAGGGTGACCCGTTCCGGGTCGCCGGCGGGGTCGAACTGGTTGAGGAAGGGCGTGGCGGAGGCGAAGAACAGCGTGCCGTGCACCCGGTAGAGCTTGCTGCCGTCGGCTTCGATGTGGCTGTCGGCGTACAGCTCGCGGGCGTGGTGCCAGGCGAAGTTCAGCGCGGCGATGACGATGCCGCAGAGCACGGCGGCGGCCAGGTCGGTGAAGACGGTGATCACGGTGACGGCGACGATCACCAGCACGTCGTGCAGCGGCACCTTGCCGGCAACCCGCAGGGAGCCCCAGGCGAAGGTCTGCTGGGCCACCACGAACATCACCCCGGCCAGCGCCGCCAGCGGGATACGCTCGATCAGCGGGGACAGGAACAGCACGAACAGCAGGATCATCACCCCGGCCACCACGCCGGACAGCCGCCCCCGGCCGCCGGAGCTGAGGTTGATGGCGGTCTGGCCGATCATCGCGCAGCCACCCATGCCGCCGAACGCACCGGAGACGATGTTGGCAGCGCCCAGGGCCATGCACTCGCGGTCGGGGAAGCCCCGGCTCTCGGTGATCTCGTCGGTGAGGTTGAGGGTGAGCAGGGTCTCCAGCAACCCGACCATGGCCATCAGCAGCGCATAGGGCGCGATGATCTGCAGCGTCTCCAGGTTCCAGGGCACCGATGGCAGGGCGAAGCTGGGCAGGCCGCCGGCGATCTGCGCCATGTCCGCCAGGGTGCGGGTGGGCAGGCCCAGCAGGTGCACCAGCAGCCCGACCCCGAGGATCGCCACCAGCGCCGGTGGCACGGCGCGGGTCAGTCGCGGCAGCAGCCAGACCACCGCCATGGTCAGCCCCACCAGGCCGAGCATGGTGTACAGCGGCATGCCGCTCAGCCAGGCGTCGCCCTGCTTGAAGTGCCCCAGTTGGGCCAGGGCGATGACGATCGCCAGGCCGTTGACGAAGCCCAGCATCACCGGGTGCGGCACCATGCGCACCAGCTTGCCCAGGCGCAACGCGCCGAACAGCAGCATCACCAGCCCCGCCAGTACCGTGGTGGCCAGCAGGTACTGCACCCCGTGCTCCACCACCAGGGCGACGATGACCACTGCCATGGAACCGGCAGCGCCGGAGATCATCCCCGGCCGGCCGCCGAACAGGGCGGTGAGGGTGCAGATGATGAAGGCGCCGTACAGCCCCATGAGCGGATTGAGGTGGGCGACCAGGGCGAAGGCGATGCACTCGGGCACCAGGGCGAAGGCGGTGGTGAGACCGGCCAGGACTTCATGACGCAGGCGGGGTTTCTTCATGGGCTTACCGGGCCGGGTGTGTTGCCGGCCCTGTCAGGTTTTTTGGGAGGGGCGCGCATGGTACGGAAATGCGCCCGGCCCCGCCAGCACGGCCCGCCTCAGCGGTTGACCCGCTGGATCAGCTCCAGGCAGCGCTGGACATGGGCACTGCCGTCCTGGGCGCGGCGGCTGAGGATGATGGGCGAGACCGCCTCCGGCTCCAGCACCTCGGCGTAGTCGATGTCGGCCCGGTGCTGCTGGCGCACCGAGGCCGGCACCAGGGCGACGCCCAGGCCGGCCGCAACCAGGCCGATGGCGGTCTGCAGCTCGTTGGCCCACTGCCCCACGCGCACCGCCAGGCCCCGGTTGGCGAACAGCGCCAGCACGTGGTCGGCGTAGCTCGGGCGCGGGTTGGCGGGGTAGAGCACGAAGGGCTCGTCGGCGAGCTGCTGCAGCGACACCGGGCGCCCGAGCAGCCGGTGGCCGGCGGGCAGCACCGCCACCAGCGGGTCTTCCCGCAGCACCTGCTGGTGGATGGTCGGATCGTCGAAGCGGATGCGCCCGAAGCCGATGTCGATGCGCCCGCTCTTCAGCGCCTCCACCTGCTGCAGGGTGGTCATTTCCTGCAGGCCCAGCTCCAGGTCCGGGTCCTGGCGCAACTCGCGGATCAGTTCCGGCAGCACCGCATAGAGCGTGGAGGGGGCGAAGCCGATGCCCAGCCACTGGCGCTGCCCCTGGCCGATGCGCCGGGTGGTGTCGCAGAGGGTCTGCACCTGCTGCAGCAGGGCTGCGCTCTGTTCATGGAAGTAGCGGCCGGCCTCGGTCAGCCGCAGCGGTCGGCCGCGCTCCAGCAGCGGCGTGCCCAGCTCCTCCTCCAGTTGCTGGATCTGCCGGCTCAGTGGGGGCTGGGCGATGTGCAGGCGCTCGGCCGCACGGGTGAAGTTGAGGGTGTCCGCCACGGCCTGGAAATAGCGCAGGTGCCTGAGTTCCACGATACCTACCGGGTATGAAAGAAGAGGGAGATGATATTGGACCTGTCGTTCCTGCTGGCGCAATGTTCGCCCACCCAAACCCAGACTTGCAGGGTATCGAGCGAGCCGAACCCTGCGCCACGGAAGCACACCCATGAGCACTCCCCTGATCGAACGGCTGGACACCTGCATCGTCGACCTGCCGACCATCCGCCCCCACAAGCTGGCCATGCACACCCTGCAACGGCAGACCCTGGTGATCCTGCGCCTGCGCTGCAGCGACGGCGTCGAGGGCATCGGCGAGTCCACCACCATCGGCGGGCTGTCCTACGGCTACGAGAGCCCGGAAGGGATGAAAGCCAACATCGACGCGCACCTGGCTCCAGCGCTGATCGGCCAGCCGGCGGACAACATCAACGCCGCCATGCAGCGCCTGGACCGGGTCGCCAAGGGCAACACCTTCGCCAAGTCCGGCATCGAGACGGCCCTGCTGGACGCCCAGGGCAAACGCCTCGGGCTGCCGGTCAGCGAACTGCTCGGCGGCCGCGTGCGCGAGGGTCTGGAAGTGGCCTGGACGCTGGCCAGCGGCGACACCGGCCGCGACATCGAAGAGGCCGAGCGCATGCTCGACCTGCGCCGCCACCGCCTGTTCAAGCTGAAGATCGGCGCCAACCCCCTGGAGCAGGACCTGGCCCACGCGGTGGCCATCAAGCGTGCCCTGGGCGACCGCGCCAGCGTGCGGGTGGACGTCAACCAGCACTGGGACGAGTCCCAGGCGATCCGCGGTTGCCGGGTGCTCGGTGAGCACGGCATCGACCTCATCGAGCAGCCGATCCCGCGGCACAACCGCAGCGGCCAGGTACGCCTGAACCGCTCCAGCCCGGCGCCGATCATGGCGGACGAATCCATCGAGAGCGTCGAGGATGCCTTCAGCCTCGCCGTCGAGGGCGCTGCCAGCGTGTTCGCCCTGAAGATCGCCAAGAACGGCGGCCCCCGTGCCGTGCTGCGCACCGCCCAGATCGCCGAGGCGGCCGGCGTGGCGCTCTACGGCGGCACCATGCTCGAAGGCGCCATCGGCACCCTGGCCTCCGCCCACGCCTTCCTCACCCTGCGCCAACTGACCTGGGGCACCGAGCTGTTCGGGCCGCTGCTGCTGACCGAAGAGATCGTCACCGAGCCCCCCGTCTACCGCGACTTCCAATTGCAGGTGCCGCGTACCCCCGGCATCGGCCTGACCCTGGACGAGGAGCGCCTGGCGCGCTTCCGCCGTTCCTGACCCCGGAGGACCCCGACCATGCTGTTCCACGTGAAGATGACCGTTCACCTGCCCGCCGACATGGACCCGGAGCGGGCCGCCCGGCTCAAGGCCGACGAGAAGGCCTTGGCCCAGCGCCTGCAGCGCGACGGCACCTGGCGCCACCTCTGGCGCATCGCCGGGCACTACGCCAACTACAGCGTGTTCGACGTACCCAGCGTCGAAGCGCTGCACGAAACCCTGATGCAACTCCCGCTGTTTCCCTACATGGACATCGAGATTGACGGACTCTGCCGCCACCCCTCGTCGATCCATGATGACGACCGCTGAGCCCCGAACACCCTGAACAAGAACAATGAGGTGACCCCCATGACCGTGAAGATCTCCCACACTGCCGAACTTCAGCGTTTCTTCGAGCAGGCGGCCGGTTTCGGCAACGATGCCGGCAACCCGCGCCTCAAACGCATCGTTCAGCGGGTGCTGCAGGACAGCGCCCGGCTGATCGAGGAGCTGGCCATCACCGACGACGAGTTCTGGAAGGCCGTCGACTACCTCAACCGCCTGGGCGCCCGAGGCGAGGCCGGCCTGCTGGTAGCGGGGCTGGGCCTGGAGCGCTTCCTCGACATGCTGCAGGACGCCCGCGACGCCGAGGCCGGGCGTACCGGCGGTACCCCGCGCACCATCGAAGGCCCGCTCTACGTGGCCGGTGCGCCGCTGAGCGAAGGCTTCGCGCGGCTGGATGACGGCAGCGAAGACGGCGTGGGCATCCCGCTGTTCCTCGAAGGCACGGTGCGCGATACCGACGGCCGCCCGCTGGTCGGTGCGGTGGTGGACCTGTGGCACGCCAACACCAAGGGCCTGTATTCCTACTTCGACTCCAGCCAGTCCGAGTACAACCTGCGTCGCCGCATCGTCACCGACGCCGAGGGTCGCTACCGCGCCCGCAGCATCATCCCCTCCGGCTACGGTTGCGACCCCCAGGGCCCGACCCAGGAATGCCTCGACGGCCTCGGCCGGCACGGTCAGCGCCCCGCGCACATCCACTTCTTCATCTCTGCCGGCGGCCACCGCCACCTGACCACCCAGATCAACCTCGCCGGGGACCGCTACCTGTGGGACGACTTCGCCTACGCCACCCGCGAAGGGCTGGTGGGTGAGGTGACCCACCTGGCCAACGGCAGCGCCCATGGCGTGGAAGGCCCCTGCGCCGAGTTGCAGTTCGATTTCGTGCTGCAGCCGGCCAGCCACAACCAGGACGAGCAGCGCAGCCAGCGCCCCCGCGCCCTGCAGGTGCCGGGCGCCTGAGCCCACGGGCACGCCCCGGTCGCGGTGGCCGGGGCAGCCCCAAGGCACATCCATGCAAGTCAGGCGGGCGGGCCCATGCTTGAATGGCCCGCTCAGCCACTGCCCGGATGCGCCCATGAACCGCAACGACCTCCGCCGCGTCGACATGAACCTGCTGGTGATCTTCGAAGCCCTGATGCTCGAACCCAACCTCACCCGGGTCGGCGAGAAGCTGTTCCTTTCCACCCGTTCATGTCCCGCGAACGCTGAGCCGGCTCAGCCCGCGCGGCGCAGGCCCAGGGCGAGCAGGGCGGTCAGCAGGCTGACTCCGGCGATGGCGACGAAGGCCGCGTGGTAGCCCGCCAGGGTCGCCGTCCCGGCATCCAGCCCGGTGGCCAGCGCCTGAGCGCTGGTGTGGTGGGCCAGGCTGACGAACACCGCAATCCCCAGTGCACCGCCCAATTGCCGCGAGGTGTTGAGCAGGCCGGAGGCCAGCGCCGTGTCCGCCGGGGCGATCCCGGCGATGGCCGCGTGCACCGCCGTGGCCAGCATCAGCCCGACACCGGTGCCCAGCAGCAGGGTCGGGCCCGCCACATGGCGCAGCAGGTCCACCTCCTTCGGCAGCCAGGCCAGCCCGAGAAAGCCCAGCGCCGCCAGCACCCCGCCGAGGCTGGGCAGGTGGCGCATCCCCCGTGCGGCGAGCCAGCGGGCACCCAGGGCGGCGCTGGCGATGGCCAGGCAGGTCGGCAGCATGGCGAGGCCGGTGTCGCGGGCGCCCAGGCCGGCCACCTCGTGCAGCGCCAGGGCCAGGAAATACAGCGATGCGGTGAGGGTGGCACCCAGGCTCAGCAGCAACAGATTGCCCAGCGCCACGTTGCGCTGGCGGAACAGACCCAGGCGCACCAGCGGCTCGCGCACCCGCGCCTCGATGATCAGGAAGGCCACGCCCAGCAGCGCCGCCAGACCCAGTGCCAGCAGCACCCTTGGCGCGCCCCAGCCCAGACCGACGCTGCTCACCAGGGCGTAGACCAGGGCGCTGGCGGCGCCGGTGACGGTCAGCGCACCGCCCACGTCCAGCGGCTTGGGGTTCGTCGGCAAGCCGGGCGCCAGGGTGGCTGAGGCGAGCACGAACAGGCCGATGCCCAGGGGCACGTTGACGAACATCACCCAGCGCCAGTTGGCGTAGGCCGTGAGCAGGCCGCCCAGCAGTACGCCGAAGGCCGCCGCCAGCGAGCCGGAGGCGGTCCACAGGGCGATGGCGCGGTCCCGGCCGGCGCCCGGCGCATGGGCGCCGACGATCACCGCCAGGGTCGAAGTGGCCAGCACCGCCGCTCCCGCCCCCTGGAAGGCCCGTGCCGCCACCAGCAGGGCCGGGCCCTGGGCCAGGCCGCCCACCAGGCTGGCCAGGCTGAACAGCGCCAGGCCGGCGCGCAGCACCCGGCGCCGGCCGAGGCGGTCGGCCAGCCGCGCGGCCAGCAGCATCAACCCGCCCAGGGCCACCAGGTAGGCGTCCACCACCCATTGCCGACTGCCCGCGTCCAGCCCCAGGTCCCGGGCCATGGCGGGGAGGGCGACGTTCACGATGGCGCCGTCCATCACCACCATGAAGGAGGCCAGGCAGGCGATCAGGGTAGCGAGCCAGAGGGGCGCGCCGGGGTTGAGCAGGGCCGTGGGCGCGGCTGTCCGCTGGCCGCTGGCGAGGGTGTTCATCGGTGTCTCCTGTTGGGCCGGGAATCCGGGGGGCGCCATCAGGATCGGGGCGAAGGCGCTTGTTCCGATAACCGTATCCGGACAAGCTATGTTGCAAACCTGCCATTCCGGAGACCGCCATCATCGCTGAAGTCGACCTGACGGACCTGCTCGGCGGTCCGCTGCTCATCGCCCTGCGCGGCGGCCACGAGCCCGACCACGTCTTCCGCCTGGGCAACAAGGAAACCGACTGGCACCGCCACCGGCGCGGGCAGCTCACCTGCGTCGAGACGGGCCTGGTGCACGTGCGCACCGCCCAGGGCTCCTGGGTGCTGCCGCCGTACCGCGCCGCCTGGATGCCGCCGGGGGTGCCACACTGGGCCAGCCTGAGCGGCGTGCTGTCCGGCTGGAGCGTGCTGATCGAGCCCTCGGCCTGCGCCCGGTTGCCGGCCCATCCCCAGGTGATGGGCGTGGGCGAGGTGATGCGCGCGCTGGTCAGCCGCGCGGCCAGTTGGCCCCCCCGCGAGGCGCTGACCCCCGAGCGCGAGCGGCTGGTGCAGGTGCTGCTGGACGAGATCATCGCCGCGCCCACCGAGCCGCTGCACCTGCCGATGCCCACCGACCGCCGGGTGCTGCCCATCGCCCGTGGGCTGCTGGCCAACCTGGCGGACACCCGCAGCCTGGAGGCCTGGGCCGAAAGCGCCGGGCTGTCGCCGCGCACCGCCCGGCGCCTGTTCATCGCCGAGACCGGCATGGCCTTCGCCGAGTGGCGGCAGCAGGCGCGGCTGGTGCACGCCCTGGAGCGCCTGGCCCAGGGCGACCCGGTGGCGGTGGTGGCCGATGCCCTGGGCTACGCCTCGCCGAGCAACTTCATCGCCATGTTCCGCAAGGCGTTCGGGCAAACCCCGGCGCGCTATTTCGTCGAGCGGCCGGGCGGCTGAAGGGCGATGGAATGTGGATGCGGCGACTTCTCGCTTGGCACGGATTGCGCCGAAACGTAATCTTATTACGTTTCAAAACAGAGCCCGCCCATGCCCCACACGCCCCAGACCCGCCTGCAATCCATCGACGCCCTGCGGGGCCTCGTCATCCTCTTCATGTTGCTGGACCACGTCCGCGAGACCTTCTACCTGCACCACCAGGTGGGGGACCCGATGGACGTGGCCGGCACCGACCCGGCGCTGTTCCTCTGCCGCACCCTGGCGCACCTCTGCGCCCCGGTGTTCATCCTGCTGACCGGGTTGTCCGCCTACCTCTACGGCGAAAAGCACGACGGGCGCGCGGCGGTGTCGGCCTTCCTGTTCAAGCGCGGGCTGTTCCTGGTGGTGCTGGAGCTCACCCTGGTCAACTTTGCCTGGACCTTCCAGTGGCCGCCCGGCGTGATGTACCTGCAGGTGATCTGGGCCATCGGCCTCAGCATGCTGGCGCTCTCCGCGCTGGTCTGGCTGCCGCGCCCGGCGCTGGTGGCCCTCGGGCTGCTGCTGGTGGCCGGGCACAACCTGCTGGATGGCGTGCATGCCGAGCCCGGCACCTGGGCGCACATCCCCTGGGCGGTGCTGCATGACCGGGGCTGGATCGAGCTGGGCGAGGGCCTGCGCCTGCGCACCTCCTACCCGGTGCTGCCGTGGGTCGGGGTGATCGCCCTGGGCTATGCCCTCGGGCCCTGGTTCGGCCGGGGCAGCCAGGCGGAGGCGCGCCAGCACCGGCTGTGGGTGACCGGCGCGGCGTGCCTGCTGCTCTTCGTGCTGCTGCGCCTGGTGAACGGCTACGGCGAACGGCCCTGGGCGCCGGGCGCCGACCTGACCCACACGCTGATGGCCTTCTTCAACATCACCAAGTACCCGCCGTCGCTGCTGTTCCTGGCCCTCACCCTGGGGCTCGGCCTGTGGCTGCTGCGGGCCTTCGAGCGCATCGGCCAGGCGCGCCTGGTGCCGCTGCTGGCCACCTTCGGCGCCGCGCCGATGTTCTTCTACCTGCTGCACCTCTACGTGCTGAAGCTGTTCTACCTGGCGTGCCTGGCCATCTTCGGCGCCAACCAGGGCACGCTGTTCGGCTTCGACGGCGTCTGGGCGCTGTGGCTGGCCAGCGCAGTGCTGGCGGTGGCGCTGTTCCCGCCGGTGTGCGCCTTCGCCCGGTTGAAGGCGTGGCGGCGCGACCTCGCCTGGCTGAAGTATTTCTAGGGGCGTCGCCGAGGCTCAGTCGACGCTCAGGGTGCCCCAGAAGGTGTCGGAGGATGAGTAGGGGTAGGTCTTGCCGTCGTACTGCAGGGTCTTCTTCACCGTGCGCAGCGGCTTGTCGTCATCGTCGCTCACCTGGGCGGAGAGGATCAGGTCGGCGAAGCCGTGGCTGCTCTTCGGGCCGATGGCCAGGGTCATCCGCGCGTGCTCGGAGCGGAAGCGGTCGTTGTTCACGCAACGGGTGCCCTGCACGGTGATCCACTCCCGCAGGTAGCCGGTGAACACCGGGCGCAGGGTGGCGGCCTCGCCGGGGACGAACAGCGTCAGCTCGTCGAACATCCCCGCGTCCGGACAACTGGGCCCACGGGCCTGGCTGCTGATCACCACGCCGAAGGCGCGCACGTCCTTGGCCAGGCGGTAGCGCGCGGTGTCCAGCCAGAGGCTGTCGGCGCTGATCTCCAGCAGGGCGTCTTCCTCCAGGTTGCCTTCGTGGCGCTCCAGGATGCGCCCGCTGGCGCTGTCCACCCGCGCCACCAACAGGTGCAGCAGGCGTTCACCGGGTGTGTTACCGCTGGCATCGCTGTCGTAGGCCAGGGCCACCACGCTCTGCCGGGCGTCGTCCGGCCAGCGCTTGCAGGCGGCGGCCACCAGCGGGCCTTCGCTGTCGTAGCTCGGCTGTTGCCAGCCTTTCTGGCCCAGTTGCTGGGCGATGCCGCTCAGCAACGCGGGCTCACAGGGCTGTGCATCGCGGGCCCAGGCGGGGTTGGCCAGGCTGGCGGCGGCCGCCAGCAGCCAGGGCAGGGCGCGGAACAGGGGGCGATGGAGGCGACGGTCCATGTGCGGGTGTCCTGAGCAGGTAAAGGGGCGGGCATTCTAGCGCCAGCAGGGCTTGGCGGCGTGCGCCGGTCAGCCGTCGAACACCTGGCAGCCGAAGTAGAACGTCCCGGGCGGCGACGCGCTGTCGGTGCCGACGAAGAAGGCGTCCGGGAAGGGGGTGTCGTCGGAGGCCTGGCCGACTTCCTTGCGGTACTGCCCGCGTCCCCAGCCGCTGGTGGCCAGGTCGTCCTTGGGCACGGGCTGCACGCCGGTCCTGCCGACGAAGGCCGTCAGGTCGCCGGTGGCCTGCGCGTAGAACACCGCGCCGCTGTCGCCCCGGTACCAGAGGGTGGAGATCGGCACGCCCAGCACCTCGACCGGTTGCGGCAGGCGGTACTCCAGGTCGATCAGGCCGTCTTCGTCGTGGTCCACGGCGACGATGCCGTTGGCCTTGAACAGCGCCTTCACCGCGTCGTCGCGGGCATCCAGCGGGGCCTGCTGGCAGGTCAGCGCCTTCTCCAGCGCGCCGACCACCTGGGCGTCCAGCGCGAAGGCAGGTGAGCTGGCCCAGAGCAGGGCGAGGAGGGCAATGGGATTCCTGGGCTTCACGGGACGGTCTCCTTGACGGTCGGCGGGCGGGCATTCTAGCGCGCCCATGGCCGCGTACCGTGATGCGCTGGGCGCTTCCGCAACCGCCCCCGTCAGGCACTCAGGGGCAGGGCGCTGACCGCCGACTCGGTCGCCACCTCGCCGATCACCAGGATCGCCGGGCTGCTCAGGCGGAAGGCGCTGGCGTCCTGCAACAGGGTGGCCAGGGTGCTGCGGCGCTCGCGCTGTTCGGGGAGCGAGGCGTTCTCGATCATCGCCAGCGGCATGCCCGGCGCCATGCCGCCGCCCAGCAACCCGGCCTGCAAGGCCGCCAGCCGGGCGACGCCCATGTACACCACCAGGGTGGTGCCGCTGGCGGCCAGGGCGGCCCACTCCGGCTCGCTGTCGTCCTGGGTGTGGGCGGTGACCAGGGTCACGCCACGGCTGACGCCCCGCAGCGTGAGCGGAATGCCGCAGGCGGTGGCGCCGGCCAGCCCGGCGGTGATGCCGTTGACCAGTTCGCAGTCCACACCGCGTTCCGCCAGCCAGGCGGCTTCCTCGCCGCCGCGCCCGAAGATGCACGGGTCGCCGCCCTTGAGCCGCACCACGCAGCGTCCCTGGCGGGCGTAGCGCAGCATCAGGCGGTGGATGAAGGCCTGGGGCGTGGAGCGGCAGCCGCCGCGCTTGCCCACCCGCACCACCCGTGCGCCGGGGCAGTGCACGAGCAGGGCCGGGTTCACCAGGTCGTCGATCATCACCACGTCGGCCGCGCCCAGTACGCGGGCGGCCTTCAGGGTCAGCAGTTCGGGGTCACCGGGGCCCGCGCCCACCAGCCAGACCTTGCCGTTCATGTGCAACCTCCTCAGGCGCTTGCCCGTTGTGGCGCCGCCAGCAGGCGGCTGATTTCCGGTACGCAGGAGCCGCAGCGGGTGCCGCAGCCGAGTTCGTCCTTCAGGCCCGCCAGGTCCAGCCCCCGGGCGATGCCGGCCAGCACCGCCGGCTGGCTGACGTTCATGCAGGTGCACAGGGTGCGCGTGGCGGCGGGGGTGCCGCTGGGCGGCGTGCTCAGCGGTGCCAGCAGCCAGCGGCGCAGGCTTTGGTCGGCGCGGCCTTCCTGCCAGAGGCCCTTGAGCCAGTCCCGCGCGGCCGTTTCGCCCGCGAGGCGCAGGGCGGTGATGCGGCCGCCCTCGATGCGCACCCGCTTGCCCACCGCGCGGCGCGGGTCGTCGTAGGCCAGCACCGGGCCCTCCAGCAGCCCCAGGGCCTGGTCGATGCGCTGCAGCAACGCCGGATCGGGGGCCTCGCCGTGGGCGGCGCGGATCACCAGGGCGCCGCGCTCGTGGCCGCTGGGCACCAGGCTGGCGTAGGCAAAGGCGTCGCAGAGCGGGCGCAGGGTGGTGAAGGCGGCCTGCAGATCGCCCTCCACCAGGGCGAAAAGCTGCCAGGGCAGCGCCACCGGCTCCACCTCCACACAGGCGTGCTTGAGTTCCGGCTGGCGCGACAGCGGGTCCCGCGCCGGGCTGGTCAGGCGGTTGCTGCCCAGCCCGGTGAGGAAGCGGTCGCCCCAGTGCATCGGCAGGAAGGCCTGGCCGGGGCGCAGCGCGTCGTCGGTGACGGCAGGCAGCAGCAGTTCGCCCCGGCGGCTGCGCACCCGCACCAGTTGGCCGTCGACGAGCCGACGCCGGCGCATGTCCTCTGGGTGCAGGCCGAGTTGCGGCCCGTCCACATGGCCGAACAGCCGGGGCAGGGTGCCGGTGCGGCTCATTCCGTGCCACTGGTCGCGCAGGCGCCCGGTGTTGAGCACCAGCGGGTAGCGCGCATCACGGCGCTCCACCGGCGGCCGGTAGGCCTCGGCGATGAAGCGGGCGCGGCCAGTGGCGGTGGCGAAGCGCCGGTCGCCGTACAGGCGCGGCGTGCCGGCCTGGGCTCCAGCGGGAAAGGGCCATTGCTGCGGGCCGAGGTGCTCCAGCAGGGCGTGGGAGAGGCCGCTGAGGTCGAGGTCGCGGCCGGCGGTCAGCCCCTTGTACTCGTCGAACAGCGCTGCCGGGCCGTCGAAGTCGAACAGGCTCGGCTGGCCAGGGCGCAGGCGGCGTTCCAGGCGGCGGGCGAAATCGCAGGCGATGGCCCAGTCGGGGCGCGCCTCGCCGGGCGCCGGGACGGCCTGGCGCACGCGGCTGATTCGCCGCTCGGAGTTGGTCACGGTGCCGTCCTTCTCACCCCAACTGGCGGCGGGCAGCAGCAGGTCGGCATGGCGGCAGGTCTCGGTGGTGGCGAAGGCTTCCTGCACCACCACGAAGGGGCAGGCGGCCAGGGCCTCGTGCACCCGGGCCTGGTCCGGCAGGGACTGGGCCGGGTTGGTACAGACGATCCACAGCGCGCGGATGCGCCCCTCGCGCACGGCTTCGAACAGCTCCAGGGCGGCCAGCCCCGGCGCCTCCGGCAGTGCCGGCACGCCCCAGTAGGCGGCCACCTCCTGCCGGTGCCCGGCATCGCCCGCTTCCCGGTGGCCGGGCAGCAGGTTGCTCAGGCTGCCGGTTTCGCGCCCGCCCATGGCGTTGGGCTGCCCGGTGAGGGAGAAAGGCCCGGTGCCCGGCCGGCCGATCTGCCCGGTGGCCAGGTGCAGGTTGATCAGCGCGCTGTTCTTGGCGCTGCCGGCGCTGGACTGGTTGAGCCCCATGCACCACAGCGAGAGCAGGCGCGGCGTGCGTCCGATCCATTCGGCGCAGCGCTGCAGGTCGGCCGGGTCGATGCCGCAGGTCTGCGCCACCTGCGCCGGCCCGTAGTCGCGCACCAGCGCCTTGAGGGCGTCGAAGCCCTCGGTGTGCGCGGCGATGAAGCCGTGGTCCACCCAGCCCTCCCACAGCAGGAGGTGCAGCAGCCCGTGGAACAGCGCCACGTCGGTGCCGGGGAGGATCGCCAGGTGCAGGTCGGCCAGCTCGCAGGTGTCGGTGCGCCGGGGGTCGATGACGATCACCTTCATCTCCGGGCGCTGCGCCTTGGCTGCCTCCAGGCGCCGGAACAGCACCGGGTGGGCGAAGGCCATGTTGCTGCCGACGATCAGCACGCAGTCGGCCTGTTCGATGTCCTCGTAGGAGCAGGGCGGGGCGTCGGCGCCCAGGCTGCGCTTGTAGCCGACTACTGCCGAGGACATGCACAGCCGCGAGTTGCTGTCGATGTTGTGGGTGCCCACCAGAGCCCGGGCCAGCTTGTTGAAGGCGTAGTAGTCCTCGGTCAGCAACTGGCCGGAGACGTAGAACGCCACGCTGTCCGGCCCGTGCTCGGCGAGGGTGGTGGCGAAGCGCTCGGCGGCGTGCTCCAGGGCGGTGTCCCAGTCGGTGGCGCTGCGTGCCAGGCCCTTGGCCAGGCGCAGCTCCGGCCGCAGGGCGCGGGCCGCCGGGTCACCGCTGAGGTGCAGGCTGGAGCCCTTGCTGCACAAGCGGCCGAAGTTGGCCGGGTGGGCCGGGTCGCCGGCGACCCCGAGGATGCGCGCGCCGTCGTGTTCGATCAGCACCCCGCAGCCGACGCCGCAGTAGCAGCAGGTGGTGGCGGTGATCCGGGTCATGGGGCGGTCCTCGTCGGGTCAGGCGCAGGCAGTGCTGCGCAGGGCCAGCAGCACACGGCCGCCTTCCACCCGCACCGGGTGCCGGTGGGCGCAGCCCTGGTCCGGGGCCACCGCCTCGCCGGAGGCGAGTTCGATGTGCCAGGCGTGCAGCGGGCAGGCCACGCGCTTGCCGTAGACCAGCCCCTGGGACAGCGGGCCGCCCTTGTGCGGGCAGCGGTCGTCGAGTGCGAAGACTTCGTCTTTGGCGGTGCGGAACACGGCGATGTCACCGTCGGGACCGGCGACGATGCGCGAGCCCAGCGGGTTGATCTCGTCCAGGGCACAGATGTCGAGCCAGTTCATGGGGGCGTTCTCCAGGTCGGGTCGGGTGGGCGGCACGACGCCTCAGGCGTCGGCCAGCACCTGCACGGGGATGCGTTGGAATTCCTTCTTCAGGGCCGGTTCGGCGATGCGCGCCTGCCACGGGTCCTGTTCGAAGGAGAGGGCGTATTGCAGGCGCTGGTTGAGCGCGCGGCGGTTGTCGGCGTTTTCCAGCACCGCCTGGCGGATGTGCGCCATGCCCACCCGTTGCAGGTAGTGCACGGTGCGTTCGAGGTAGAAGGCTTCCTCGCGGTAGAGCTGGAGGAAGGCGCCGCTGTATTCGCGCACCTCGTCGGCGGTCTTGAGCTTGACGAAGAACTCCGCCACTTCGGTGCGGATGCCGCCGTTGCCGCCGATGTACAGCTCCCAGCCGGAGTCCACGCCGATGATGCCGATGTCCTTGATGCCGGCCTCGGCGCAATTGCGCGGGCAGCCGGAGACGGCCAGCTTGACCTTGTGCGGCGACCACATGTTGAACAGGTCGTGCTCCAGGTCGATGCCCAACTGGGTGGAGTTCTGCGTGCCGAAGCGGCAGAACTCGCTGCCGACGCAGGTCTTCACCGTGCGGATGGACTTGCCGTAGGCGTGGCCGGAGGGCATGTCCAGGTCCTTCCAGACGCCGGGCAGGTCCTCCTTGCGGATGCCCAGCAGGTCGATGCGCTGGCCGCCGGTGACCTTGACCATGGGCACCTGGTACTTGTCCGCCACGTCGGCGATGCGGCGCAGCTCGGCGGCGCTGGTGACGCCGCCCCACATGCGCGGCACCACCGAGTAGGTGCCGTCCTTCTGGATGTTGGCGTGGGCGCGCTCGTTGATCAGGCGCGACTGCGGGTCGTCGTGGGCCTCGCCCGGCCAGGTGGAGATCAGGTAGTAGTTCAGCGCCGGGCGGCAGGTGGCGCAGCCGTCCGGGGTGGTCCAGCCCAGCGCGGCCATGGCCTGGGCGAGGTGGGTCAGGTGCTGCTCGCGGATGGCCGCGCGCACCTGGCCATGGTTCAGCTCGGTGCAGCCGCACACGGCCTTTTCGCTCCTGGGCTTCACATCCGCTGCGCCACCGACTGTGCTGATGAGGATCTGCTCCACCAGCGGTGCGCAGGAGCCGCAGGAGCTGGCGGCCTTGGTGTGCTTCTTCACCTCGTCGACGCTGAACAGGCCGTTGGCCTGGATGGCCTTGACTATGGTGCCCTTGCACACGCCGTTGCAGCCGCATACCTCGGCGCTGTCGGGCATGCTCGCAGCGCTGCTCTGGCCCTGGTGGCCGACGTCGCCCAGGGCGCTCTCGCCGAACATCAGGTGGTCGCGGATACCGCTGATGTCGGCGCCCTCGCGCACCTGGCGGAAGTACCAGCCGCCGTCGGCGGTGTCGCCATAGAGGCAGGCGCCCACCAGCACGTCGTCCTTGATGACGAGCTTCTTGTAGACCCCGCCGATGGGGTCGGAGAGGGTGATGGTCTCGGTGCCGTCGCCACCCATGAAGTCCCCGGCGGAGAACAGGTCGATGCCGGTGACCTTCAGCTTGGTGGAGGTGACCGAGCCCTGGTAGCGGGCGAAGCCGAGCATGGCCAGGTGGTTGGCGCAGACCCGCGCCTGCTCGAACAGCGGCGCCACCAGGCCGTAGGCGATGCCCCGGTGGTTGGCGCATTCGCCCACGGCGTACACGCGCGGGTCGTAGGTCTGCAGGGTGTCGTTGACCAGGATGCCGCGGTTGCACGGCAGGCCCGCGCGCTCGGCCAGTTCGGTGTTGGGGCGGATGCCGGCGGCCATCACCACCAGGTCGGCCGGGACCACCTCGCCACCCTTGAACTGCACGGCGCAGACGCGGCCCTCGCCGTTGTCCATCAGCTCGTCGGTGACGGTGCCGAGGCGGAAGTGGATGCCGCGCGCCTCCAGCGCGCTCTGCAGCAGCTTGCCGGCGGTGCGGTCGAGCTGGCGTTCCAGCAGCCAGTTGGCCAGGTGCACCACGGTGACGTCCATGCCGCGCTGCTTGAGGCCGTTGGCCGCCTCCAGGCCGAGCAGGCCGCCGCCGATCACTACGGCGTGGCTGTGACGCTGGGCGGCGTCGATCATGGCCTGGGTGTCGGCGATGTCGCGGTAGCCGATCACACCCGCCAGGCGGTTGCCCGGCACCGGCAGGATGAAGGGGTTGGAGCCGGTGGCGATCAGCAGGCGGTCGTATTCGGCCTGGGTGCCGTCGTCGGCGGTGACCACCCGGCGGCGCCGGTCGATGGCCACCACCTTGCGGTTGAGCAGCAGCTGGATGCGCTGCTCGGCGTACCAGTTGAGGTCGTTGAGGACGATGTCCTCGAAGGCCTGTTCGCCCGCCAGCACCGGCGACAGCAGGATGCGGTTGTAGTTGGGGTGCGGTTCGGCGCCGAACAGGGTGATGTCGTAGAGGTCGGGGGCGAGCTTGAGCAGCTCTTCGAGGGTGCGCACTCCGGCCATGCCGTTGCCGATCATCACCAGCTTGAGTTTCTTCATGCGGAAGGCTCCTGCATAAAAATCCGGGCAAACAAAAAAGGCGTCCCGCTGTTGCCAGCAGGACGCCTTTGTCCAGGTCCCGTTCGATCGGGAAGGGCACCCGCTCGCCGTTGAGCAGGGGCCTGTGAATGTGTCGAAACCTCTCTAGCAGGCAGCGTGCCAACCCGTCGGAGCCCGCCCGGCGCGGCGTTGCGGCACCCGGCACGGTAAAAGCGGGGTGGCGCGTGCGCCGTCCGGGGGCGTCATGCGCCGCTGTGGTGCGCCAGCAGGGCCAGCCCCAGCAGCAGGTTCCCGGCCAGGGCAAGCAGGGCGATGGCGCGCCAGGTGGCGGCCGGCGCCCGTTGCAGCAGCGGGCGCGGGCGGCCGTCGTCGCGGCGCTCGCCGTGCTCCAGTTCCAGCAGCCAGTGCTCGGCGGTTTCGTGGCGCTGGGCCGGGTCCAGGGCCAGGGCCTTGTCCAGCAGGGCATCGATCCACGGCGGGACGTCCGGCCGGTAGCGGCTGGCCGGCGTCGGCGGCCCCAGGCGTGGACGCTGGAAGGCCTCCACCTCGCCCTGGGGGAAGTGCTGGGTGAGCAGCCGGTACAGGGTGACGGCAGCGGCGTAGAGGTCCAGCCCCGGCGCAGGGGCTGCGCCGGCGTAGGCTTCCGGCGGCAGGTAGCCGGGGGTGCCTGGCAGGCCCGCGCCCGGCTCGGCAGACAGCCCCGGGCAGTAGGCGAGGCCGAAGTCCAGCAGGCGCAGTTGGCCGTCCTCGCCTTGCAGCAGGTTCTCCGGCTTCACGTCCCGGTGCAGCACGTTGCGCCGGTGCAGGGTGCCCAGGGCCCGCAGCAACTGGCTGGCCACCTGCAGCCAGGCGTCCAGGGGCAGCGGGCCGTCCTCGGCCAGGCGCCGGCCGAGGTCGCGCCCGGGGTATTCGCGCTGCACGTAATAGAGGTGCTGGCGCTGGGGCAGGGGGTGCACCTCGGCGAAATGGCGGCCGGCCACCCGGCGCAGGAACCATTCCTCCTGCAGCAGGGCGATGGCCGCTTCCGGTTCGTCGTGGCGCTTGTGGGGCAGGGTCTTCAGCAGCCAGTCCTGGCCACTGGCATCGCGCACGCGGTACAGCAATGACTGGCGCGAGGCGGCCACCTGGCCCTGCACCCACCAGCCTTCGAACCGTTGGCCGGGGCGCAGTTCGGGGGGCAGGGGGCGGTCGTCCATCTCGGCCATGGCATCGGCCAGGGCCCGTTCTGGTAACTGCTGGACCTGCACCAGCAGGGCGCTGGCATTGTCCTGGCCGCCGGCCAGGTGGGCGGCGCTGACCAGCGCGCGGGCGGCGGCCTCGGGGTCGGGTTCGTCCTGCAGCAGGTGGCGGATGCCGTCGTCGCCGAGGCTGGCCCAGACGCCGTCGCTGACCAGCAGGAAGGCGTCGCCCTCGTGCAGGTCACCGTCGCGGTAGTCCACCACCAGGTGCTGATCCAGCCCGAGAGCGCGCTTGAGCACATGCTGCATGCCGGGCTGGTCCCAGGCGTGGTCCTCGGTGAGGCGCTGCAGGCGGCCTTCGTGCCAGCGGTAGGCGCGGCAGTCGCCGACGTGGGCGAGGGTGAAGCGGCGCCCGCGCAGCACCAGGGCGGTGAGGGTGGTGAGCAGCGGCTGGCCACCGCCGTTGGCGCGCAGCCAGCGGTTGTGGGCCAGCAGCAGGCGGTCCAGGGCCTGGGCCACGGCCCAGGTTTCCGGCGTGGCGTAGTAGTCCAGGGCCAGCGCCTGCAGGGTGGCGCGGGCCGCCAGGCCACCGTCGGCGCACTGGCTGACGCCGTCGGCGAGGGCGAACAGGCTGCCCTTGCTGGCGGCCAGGGGCGCGCCGGGGGTGACCACCCGCAGCGCGTCCTGGTTGTCCTGCCGGGGGCCGGTGGCGCTGGCCTGGCCGACCCGCAGGCGCAGGCTCATACCCGCGCTGCGGTGAGGGCGGCGCTGCCCCAGGTGGTGCGCCAGCGCAGCTTGACGCCGTACAGCCCGACCCAGGCCAGCAGGCCGAGGCTGGCAAACAGCCACAGGCCCAGCTGGTAGTCACCGGTGTGCTGCTTGATGGCGCCGAGCCCGGCGGTGAGGCAGAAGCCGCCGATGCCGCCGGCCATGCCGATCAGCCCGGTCATGACGCCGATCTCCTTGTGGAAGCGTTGCGGCACCAACTGGAACACCGCGCCGTTGCCGGCGCCGAGGCTGAGCATGGCGATGACGAACAGCGCCAGGGCGGCGAAGACGCTGCCGAGGTGGAAGCCCACGGCGGCGATGCACAGCGAGGCGAGGGTGTAGACCACCAGCAGGGTGCGGATGCCGCCGATGCGGTCGGCGAAGGCACCGCCGATGGGGCGCATCAGGCTGCCGGCGAACACGCAGGCGGCGGTGTAGTAACCGGCGGTGACCGGCTCCAGGCCGTACTGGTCGTGGAAGTAGCCGGGCAGGGTGCTGGCCAGGCCGAGGAAGCCGCCGAAGGTGACGCTGTAGAAGAACATGAACCACCAGCTGTCACGGTCACCCAGGGCCTTGAGGTAGTCACCGAGGGCCTTGGGGGCCGGGCGGTTGGGGGCGTTGCGCGCGGCGATGGCGAAGATCGCCAGGGTCAGCACCAGCGGCACCAGCGCCAGGCCGAACACGTTGTTCCAGCCGTACAGGGCGGCCAGCCCCGGGGCGAACAGCGCCGCCAGCACGGTGCCGGAGTTGCCCGCCCCGGCGATGCCCAGGGCCTTGCCCTGGTGCTGCGGTGGGTACCACTGGGAGGCCAGCGGCAAGGCAACGGCGAACGAGGCCCCGGCGAAGCCGAGGAACAGCCCCAGCAGCAGTGCCTGCTCGTAGCTGTGGATGCCCAACTGCCAGGCGCCGAACAGTGCGCCGATGACGATGACCTGGCCCAGCAGGCCGGCACTGCGCGGCGAGGTGCGGTCGGCCAGCAGGCCCATCAGGAAGCGCAGCACGGCGCCGGCCAGGATCGGTGTGGCGACCATCAGGGCGCGCTGCTGGGTGGTCAGCCCCAGGTCGGTGGCGATCTGCACCCCCAGGGGGCCGAGCACGTACCAGACCATGAAACTCAGGTCGAAATAGAGAAAGGCGGCGAACAGGGTCGGGGTGTGGCCCGCTTTCCAGAAACTCGTCATCGAACGAACTCCTCATCTGCATCAGTGGGGAACCGGACGGACCACCCCCGGCAGTGCACGGCGGTTGCGTCCCTCCGGCACATGCGCGCCGGACCGGGTCGGGCGCGCCCGGCCGGTCATGGCCGGGGCTGGATCGGGTGATGTCACACGCGCGGTCGGACTGCGCCGCGCTGCCCCTGCGCCGGGGCTGGAACGCAAAAGGCGCCGCGATCCCGCAGCCGCTGGGCTGGGGAAACGCGACGCCTTTGTCGTTCGGTGGGCAACCGCCGTTGGCTACCTGGGGGAGGCTCAGCAAGAGCCGGGCCAAGTGCGGGGAAGGGCTGGCAGGGCAGGCGATACGCCGGTTGGCAGGCTGCCGGGGGATTCATGCCGCTGGGACGATGCCCCGAGCAGGGGCACGCGGCCTCCGGCCTGCCCGGCTTCAGTGCCCGAGCATCTCGTGCATGGCGATGATCTGCTCGGCCACCTGGATGAGCTTCTGCTGCCGGCTCATGGCCTGGCGGCGCATGAGGGTGTAGGCCTCCTCTTCGCCGCATTGCTTCATCTTCATCAGCAGGCCCTTGGCCAGCTCCACCCGCTTGCGCTCGGCCAGTTGCTGCTCGCGGGCGTTGAGCTGGGCGCGCAGGGCCTGGTCGCTCTCGAAGCGGGCGATGGCGACGTCGAGGATCGGCGCCAGGCGCTGGGCCTGGATGCCCTCCACCACGTAGGCGCTGACGCCGGCCTGGATGGCCTGGCGCATGATGGCCGGGTCGTGTTCGTCGGTGAACATGACGATGGGGCGCGGGCGGTCGCGGCTGACCAGCACCACCTGCTCCATCACGTCGCGGCCGGGGGATTCGGTGTCGATCAGCACCACGTCGGGGCGCACCGCCTCGACCCGGCGCGGCAGGTCGATGTCCAGCCCGGATTCGTCCACCACCTCGAAACCGGCCTCGCTCAGAGCGGCCTTGAGCCGGCCCATCTTCTTCGGGGTGTCGTTGATCAGCAGGATGCGCAGCATGACGGTCGTCCCTGGGTCAGAGCAGCGGGGCGGTCGCATCGGCGAGCGCATGCACGGGGAAACGGCGGGCGTAGCCGGCCGGGTCGTCGCCGGTCCAGGCCACGCCATCCATCAGCACCGCACTGCGCATCGGCGCCGGTACGGCGATGCCGAGAGCCTCGGCAGCGTCGCGGTACAGCGCCAGGCATTGCACCTGGCGGGCGATGGCCAGGTAGTCCGGGTCGTCCCGCAGCAGCCCCCAGCGGCGGAACTGGGTGAGGAACCACAGGCCGTCGGAGAGGTAGGGGCAGGTGGCGCGGCCCTCGTCGAAGAAGCGCAGAGGATGGGCGTCTTCCCAGTGGTGGCCGAGGCCGTCGTGGTAGTGGCCGAGAAAGCGCGGCTCGATCACCTCCAGCGGCGCGCCGACGTAGGCCTCGGCGCTGATCAACTGGGCGGTGCTACGGCGGTTCTCGGGGTTCTGCTCGATGAAGCGGCTGGCGTCCAGCACCGCCATCACCAGGGCGCGGGCGCAGTTGGGGTACTGCTCGACGAAGGCCCGGGTGGCGCCCAGCACCTTCTCGGGGTGGTCCGGCCAGATGGACTGGCTGGTGGCCAGGGTGAAGCCCTGGCCGCGCTCCACCGCCAGTGCGCCCCAGGGGCCGCCGGCGCAGAAGCCGTCGATGCGCCCGGCCTGCAGGTGCGCAACCATCTGCGACGGCGGCACCACCTGGGTGTCGACATCGCGCAGCGGGTGGATGCCATGGGCCGCGAGCCAGTAGGCCAGCCACATGGCGTGGGTGCCGGTGGGGAAGGTGTGGGCGAAGGTGAGCCGTGCGCCGTGCTGGTGCACATGGCGCACCAGTGCCTCGGCGTGGGTCACGCTCGCCTGGCGCAACGGCTCGGACAGGTTGATGCCCTGGCCGTTCTGGCTCAGGGCCATGAGCACCGCCATGGGCGTGGCCGGGCTGCCGATGCCCAGGTGGCTGCCGTAGACCTGCCCGTAAAGCGCCTGGGCGGCATCCAGGCGGCCGCTGGTGAGCCCATCGCGCAGCCCCGCCCAGGACGTTTGTCGGTGCAGGTTGAGGGTCAGTCCGTAGGGCTGGGCGAAGCCCTGGGTGGCGGCGACGATCAGCGAGGCCGAATCGGTGAGCGGCATGAAGCCGATGTCCAGCGCGCTCTTCTCGGGTGCGTCACTGCCAGCGACCCAGGCCAGGGCATCGCGGCGGGTGGTCGGGCGGGCGTGATCCATGGTGTCCCTGTCCTCGAAATGAAAAGGCGCCGCCCCGACCCCTCGCACAGTGCGATGGTCGTTGGCGGCGCCGTTGCCGTCGGGCCCCGACGGTGGGGCCTGGAGGGGGAATAGCAAGGGGTGTGCCAGGGGCGTTGGGGGGTTGAAGCCGAACAGCGCCCGTTGTCCCTCGGCTCGCCCTAGTGCCGCTGTGCCAGTTGACGCTCACTCGCACCCGTCGCTAGATTCCGGCCCTTCTTCGCCGCAGGGCCCGTCGCCCCGCAGCGCTCACCGTGGCAAGGAACGGCCCGTCATGCACAAGATCACGCCCTTACTGCTCACCAGCGCCCTGGCATTCATCTGCCTGCCCAGCCACGCCGAGTACATCGAGCCTTTCAGTTGCAGGAACGGCTACTTCCCCTCCGAGGGCAGGTTCACCCAGCTCTACACCGTCGTGGGCAAGCACCAGACGCACTTCTTCAAGGACACCGAGGGTTGCCCCGAATCGGAGGGGTGCATGCAGAAGGCCTACGTCATCGAGGGCGATGAGGTGCTGGTCAACAAGATCGCAGGCGACTGGGCCTGTGCCTGGTACCAGGGCAAGAAACGCGAAACCGTGGGCTGGATCGTGCTGGAGAACCTCGCACCGGCCACCGACCCCGTGCCCCAGCCCACCGACTGGCTGGGCACCTGGAAGACCCCGTCAAGCTCCATCACCATCGAGCAGCAAGAGCAGGGCAATGGCCTGCACGTGACCGGCGATGCCACCTGGGGCACCGGCGCCCGCACCCACATCGGACAGATCGACGGCACCCTCAAGCCAGAAGGCCGTTACGCGATGACCAAGGAAGGTGACGACAAGTACGACTGCGCTGTGGAGTTCAGCCGGGTCGGCCGCTTCCTGATCGTGGATGACAACAACAATTGCGGCGGCATGAATGTGAGTTTTGATGGGGTTTACGTCAGGGAGTAACAGGCCGGCGGTTCAGTCCGGCTCAGCGTCGGAGCGGTGTAGGGGCGACTTCAGTCGCCCAAGGGATGCGTAGCATCCCCTGTGATACTGGGTGGCAGACCTGCGGTCTGCTTGGCGACTGAAGTCGCCCCTACATGACATGCGCCTTACGGGGGCAGCGCGGGCTGGGCGGCGGCATTGTGCTCCCATCCCTGCCCATTGCGCTGCGCAGCCAGAATCATCTCCGCCGCCTTCTCCGCGATCATCCTTGCCGGGCGTTGGTGTTGCCGGTGATCAGGGGCGGCATGATCGAAGCATCCACCACGCGCAGGCTGTCGATGCCGTGCACGCACAGCCCGCTGGAGCCGGGGGAGATGATCATCTACCGCACCGACAAGCCGTACCTGTTCGGCTTCTCCGGACCCATGCGCCAGTTCATCTTCGACATCCCTCAGGAACTGTTTGGCGAACGCTGCCTGGGCCTCCTCGACGGCCCGCTCAAGGTGGGCGCGGAAACCCGCCTGCAACGCCTGCTCACCCGCACCCTCTGCGAGCGCACCCAGGGCTTCTTCGATCGCCCCGCCAAACGCGAGGCCGAGCACTTCGAAGGCGGCGTGCTGGAACTGCTCTCCAGCATCATCGCCGGGCAGACCGGCGAACACCGTGTCAGCGCCCTCAGCACCTCCTACCTGCTCACCGCCAAACGCCTCATCGCGGAACAACTGGGCGACCCGGCCCTAAGCTGCGAACACGTCAGCTACAGCATCGACATCTCCGTGCGCCACATCACCCGCCTGTTCGACTAGGAAGGCGGCTCACCAGGCCGATACATTGCCGAATGCCGCCTCGAACTCGCCCACCGCCTGTTCAGCAGCCCGCAGGCCAGTGGTTTGGATATCAGCGAGATGTCCTACCGGCATGGCTATTCGAGCCAGGTGCATTTCGCACGGAGCTTCAGGACGAGGTATGGAAGGACGCCGAGTGAGGTGAGGGGGAGGGCTGAGAGATATGAGTGTCTGCTTTCGGCCAAAAGCGGACGGCCAACAGCGCTCGGAATGTTTGCTTAACCACGTCATCACAACGGTGATACGCAATTAGCTGTCCGCAGTTCTAAGCGATTAGAGCTGCGCTTCGGCTTGATCAGCCAAGTGAGACTACATTGTAAAAGGGTTTATATTTACAATAGGATCGCCGGGTCGCATGAAGAATTTTTGGACTGATTTCTTACAGTGCTCCTCCGTTTTCGTAAACATATCCATGTTATCAGTAAAATAATCGGAGATACTTAAGTTCATGCGATTTGGGACTCTTATTTCGGTTTCGTCGGAAAGAAATATGTCTAGCAGCCGTAGATCTGAGATTTTACACAACCCGAGCGGATGATCCTTTAAGACATTCCTGTTGTGGAGGCTGCAGCTCTCAATTATGTCCTTATCAATCGCGCCCGCAAGCTCCCTAGCGCTGTTAAGCGAGCACTCAAACAGGTATTCATCCCCAAACTTGTAAAGCATAGGGAAGTCCTTATCTACGCTGCTCCAGAACTTTATTATCGCGGCCAGTGGGTTTGTTTTTAGAAGTTTCACCGCGTTTGTGCGAGTTGAGTAATTTGAAAGCTTGATCCATCCATGCATGAACAGTATGGTTTTAAAGAAAATTACTGCCCTAGAACTGCCTCTTCGCATGTCTTGGCATATTGTCTCACCCGCGTACTGATCGTTTATTGAGCCTTGTATGTAGTAACTGATTTTCGAGCATGCAATGTCGTTCAGATCCAAAGCGAATCGACATAGTGTTGCGACGAATGCTAGTAACTCCTTCAGGCTTAGCTCTTTAAAATGCAGCCTTGAAAGCGTCAGCAGTACCGTGTATTCCGATTGATTTTTATCAGATAGCACCCTTTCGAAATCTGTATGAATTTTAGTTATGTACTCTGTTTTTTCTGTGCAATCGCTGAGCGCTTCGGCAGAGACGATTTTGACTAATATCTCATTTGCAAGTGCATGTGCTTCAATTACAGACAAGAGGCTTAGGGGCACCTTTTGGATTATTTTGTTCTGTAGATTGTAATTTATGTATATTATTGGACCAAACCTCTCGTCAACTGTCACTGTGTGGGTCATTGATGTCGCCAATGAAAGTGGATGCTCGCCAATTTCAAGTAGCTCTTCATGGGACCTCAGTTCGGCCACATTAAGGTAGAATACGGATAGTGGCTGCTCCGTATCTTTTTTTTCAGCAGTAAATTTCATTAATCTAAGTTTTCTGTGCAGGAACTCCATTCCCCATGTTGTGGTTAAACAGTCGTTGAAATGGGTGACTTCGTGAGCGACCAGTGATCTGAAGTTTACCCTTACCGGCCAGTATTCATCCCACTTTGCAGATGGCAATTCGGCTAAAGACTCTTCAAGCATCCGTTTTGCAGGCTTGGTATAGTTTCTAATTTCTATAAGATTTGAATAAAAGTCAAAGGAGCCTAGCTCATTTGATGTGGCAAACAACTTGCTCATACGCCTCAAGTCCATAGGTGGATGGTTTTTATCTGCGGGCAGCAAATCTTGCTGGTATGCGCTCAATTGGGGGCAGACCACGACTGTTTTCGCTTCTTCTTGATCATTCAAGCCAAAACCGTGGCCTGCCCCCCTATTGCCCGCAGGCTTAAGCTCTAGTGAATTTAATACATTGGCTAAAGCCCTCAAGATTATCGCCTTTTGTATTCATGCCAAATGCCGCCAAAAACTCCCGCGCGAAGATATCCTTTGGACCTTCCCCAGCGCCTTCGGCATTTAGCGTTCGTGAAACACTGCTTACAAAAAGATCAGCCAACTGCATTAATGGAGATGTCTTGGAGTCTTCGGATGCGACTAGATCCACATGCAATCTATCATCAAATATAGATGCAGCGGCATATTGCAATTGCAGCTCTATGTCCTTCAAGACCAAATTATCTTTGGATACCTCTTCGGTATCTTTTCTAAACTGCATATTTCTTGGCAATACCGCCCGACCAGAAGAATCCTCCTCTTTCACTCCATCAATGATCATGTGATAAAACATCTTGGTCAGGGCATCATCAACACTAGATATACCGGTTCGCTCTACAGCAAGTGCCTTGAACGACAGGCTGGAGGAGTTCTGCACGACCGAACCCAAGACGCTCCTATAGGCATCGATACTCCCCCTATTGATATCTTTAAAGTGAAGCTCTCCCTCCATAGAAATCTCTCTCTTTTTTGCATTAATGGCGGAGGTTATTTTTAGAGTGTCATAGCTCTTCAAAACCCAAACACTACCAACAACTAGGTACTTGCTGGTTTTTCCGCTTTCATCACCATAAATGCAGTAAACAGGGTGAGTGGGGCGAACCTCCAGTGCCTTCTGCTTCTCCTCTTCTTCTAGCTTCCCCCTATATCTGCGAATTTCCGGAGAGGCTATGAACAAGCCAAGAACATTCTGCACCTTGGCTCGACTCCTGGAGATCGAATTAAATCTTTGCAGCTGAGGGTAATTCACTATTGGAATATCCCCACCATTATAAAGATCAGATTGAAATGTTCTCCAATAGATAGTCTGGCACTTAATATCTGAGTCTCGTGCTTCTGGATAGTGATTAAGTATCCACGCGACCCTATCCACCACTCTTTCTGGAGCGTTGCCGGCAACGGCGGCAAGAATTTGTAGCTTTTCCGCTTCAAGGTCCTTCATGCGGCTAGGAGGTGGAAGAGAAGCGATGAGATTCTCCTCGAATTCATCGCTGCTCAGGGCTGCTGAGTTAGTTTCCTCTATGCTCATCGCGTGCTCCTTTCGCTGTCGACCCATGACATCGTTAGGCCGCCACGAGACACTCGTCAAGTGCTACCTCAACTCTGATGGCCGACGATTGGGACGCGCATCGGTTGCTCGGCAGCGAGGCGACCTGCCAGTTGGTCATTAACTTCACGCGCATGACATAACTAAGTAGAAAAGGGGCAGATTGACTTTTCCACCTCGTGCAGTGAAGCCGTGCTTAGCACCACAAGGGTAAATTTCGATGCCCGCTTTTGGCCGAGAGCTGCCATTCTTAAAAACGCCGCACTCCCATGCGGCGTTTTTTCATTTCTGCACCTTAGAAAAACCGCTTCCAACTCGGCCCATCCCCCAGCCGCGGATCGTCATGCACCGCCATGAAACGCGGCAGGTCCTGCCGGGCGATCCAGGTTTCGCTTTGCCAATGCAGGGCGGCGATGCGTTGGTTGGCCCAGGTCATGAGGATGCGTCGCGGGCTGGCCTGCGGGTCGCGGTGGTAGTCGTGGAGGGTGGGGATCACTTCGTCGCTGAGCCATTGGCTGAGGGCGCAGTGTTCGGGGTGGCCGAAGCGGTAGAGGGCGCGATAGAGGCCGGCTTCGCTGACCAGTTCCACCTCTTCGCAGCGCCCTGTGCTGTAGCGCAGAAAGGCGAAGCGGAATTGGTGGGGATAGAGGCGTTTGGTCAGGCGGTAGGGCCGGGTGGCGGCGATCATCAGGGCGAAGTCGAGGGCGACGAACCAGGGGCGGTTGTCGATCATGACGGCGCGCAGTTGATGGCAGTGGCGTTGGAAGGTGATGGGGGTGAATGCGTCATGCATGGCGTGACTCCTACTAAGTCCATTTACTTGCCGCCATCCGCTGTCAGTCGAAGGGTGGCAAATCGCACGGGGTTGACAGACCGGTTAGTAGGACCGGCAGACCCGAGGGTCTCCCCGCGCGATCTGCCATAGAGCGGTGCAGTAAAAACTGCATGCGCACCGATGCCTGCAAGAAACATTCGCCGTTTCTCGCATGCGCCATCCGGCGCAATCGCGCCTACTAATTCGGGCTGTCAAACCCGGCCACGGGATTGACCGTGACCGGCGCAGGATAGGGATGGGCAGGTGCGAGGGCAAGGGGTTCGGGCGATGGTGTTCGCGGCGTAGCCCGGGCTTCAGCCCGGGAGTGGGTTTTCCTGGGCTGAAGCCCAGGCTACGGGGGGCCGGGGGGCTTGGGTGTTGTGGGGGCGGGGTGTTGGTGGTGTAGCCCGGGCTTCAGCCCGGGAGTGGGTTGTCCTGGGCTGAAGCCCAGGCTACGGGGGCCTGGGCGTTTGGAGGGGCGGTCAGTGCGGGGCGCGGCGGATGGTCTTGAGCAGGTCGTCGGGGCTGATGTGGCCGACCACCTGGGACGCGGCGCTGCCGGGCTGGGGCAGGTCGAGGATGTGGCCCTTCATCTTGCCGATGACGTGCATTTCGCAGGGCTTGCAGTCGAACTTCAGGGTCAGCACTTCATCGCCGTGCACCAGCTGCATCGGTGCGACCTTGGTGCGTACGCCGGTGACGCCCTTGGCCTGCTTGGGGCAGAGGTTGAAGGAGAAGCGCAGGCAGTGCTTGGTGATCATCACCGGTACTTCGCCTGCTTCCTCGTGGGCCTCGTAGGCGGCGTCGATCAGCTGCACGCCGTGGCGGTGGTAGAAGTCCCGCGCCTTCTGGTTGTAGACGTTGTAGAGGAACGACAGGTGTGCCTCGGGGTACACCGGCGGCGGGTTGGTTTCGGCCTTGCGACCGCCACGGGGGTGGGCGGCGACGCGGGCTTCGGTGAGCTTTTCGATGGCTTCGCGGCGCAGGGCCTTGAGCTGGGAGTTGGGGATGAAGAAGGCCTGGGGCGCGTCCAGCTCCACGGCGTCGGCGTGGTACATCGTGGTGCCCAGCTGGCCGAGCAGGTCGTGCAGTTGCTCCAGGGCCTGCTCGGGCTTGTTGGCAGCGCCGAAGGGGCCGTCCAGGGCGACGCTGGCGCTGACGCCTTCCTCGCTGGTGGCGGTCAGTTCCAGGCGCTCTTCACGCAGCTTGGCGACCCAGGAGAGGCCGACACGGCGCTCGGAGGAGGTCTTCTGCAGGGCCTGCTGCCAGTTGTGGTCGAGGTTGCGCGAGAGCGGGTGGTTGGGGCGCAGGCGGAACAGGCCCTCGGGCATTTCGTTGGGCTCGACGCGGTAGCGGTAGCGCTTCTCGCCGTCTTCCTCGAACTCGCCCTTGGGCTCGGCGATGTTGGCGCGGAAGCCCACCACCTCGCGCTTGACCAGCACGTTGAGGCCGTCGCCGTTGGACAGCGGCTCCTGGGTCACCACCAGCAGGTCGCGCTTGTTGACCTTCTCCACATGGCCCACCAGCAGGCCGGTGAAGGTGGGGGAGTCGAAGGCGCCGATGTCGATCTTGCGGTCGGTGACGAAGTAGTCGGTGCTGCCACGGTGGAAGGTCTTGTCCGGGTCGGGCACGAAGAAGTGATCGGTGCGGCCGCTGGAGGCGCGGGCCAGGTCCGGGCGGTTTTCGAGGATGCCGTCCAGGCGCTGGCGGTAGTAGGCGGTGATGTTCTTCACGTAGCCCATGTCCTTGTAGCGCCCTTCGATCTTGAAGGAGCGCACGCCGGCATCCACCAGCGCGCTGAGGTTGGCGCTCTGGTTGTTGTCCTTCATGGACAGCAGGTGCTTCTCGAAGGCGACGACGCGGCCCTGGTCATCCTTCAGGGTGTAGGGCAGGCGGCAGGCCTGGGAGCAGTCGCCCCGGTTGGCGCTGCGGCCGGTCTGGGCGTGGGAGATGTTGCACTGGCCGGAGAAGGCCACGCACAGCGCGCCGTGGATGAAGAACTCGATGGCAGCATCGGTCTCGTCGGCGATGGCGCGGATCTGCTGCAGGTTCAGCTCGCGGGCCAGCACCAGCTGGGAGAAGCCGGCCTGGTCGAGGAACTTGGCCCGCTCCAGGGTGCGGATGTCGGTCTGGGTGCTGGCGTGCAGCTCGATCGGCGGGATGTCCAGGCCCATCACGCCCATGTCCTGGACGATCAGCGCGTCGACGCCAGCGTCGTACAGCTGGTGGATCAGCGCGCGCGCCGGCTCCAGCTCGTCGTCGTGGAGGATGGTGTTGATGGTGACGAACACACGGGCGTGGAAGCGGTGGGCGAACTCCACCAGCTGGGCGATATCGGCCACCTCGTTGCAGGCGTTGTGCCGCGCGCCGAAGCTCGGCCCGCCGATGTAGACGGCGTCGGCGCCATGCAGGATGGCCTCGCGGGCGATGTGCACGTCACGGGCGGGGCTGAGCAGTTCGAGGTGGTGCTTGGGCAAGGACATGGTGTTTTTTCTTTATCAGGCGACACGGGCAAGGCGCGCATTGTAGCGGCAGCCCGTGGTGCCGGCACCCGTCCCGACGAGCGCGCCTGCCGCTGCCGGCTTCAGAAGCCCTGGAAGCGGGCGAAGGCCTCCACCGGGGCGCGCTCGGAGCGCAGCTGGTTGACCGGCGCCTGCGGGTCGGCGTGGCCCAGGGCCATGCCGCAGTAGAGCACCTGGTCATCGGCCAGGGCGAAGTGCCGGTGCAGGCCCTGGCGCACCATGCCCCAGGCCTCCTGCATGCAGGTGGAGAGGCCGCGCTCCTGAGCCACCAGGGCGAGGGACTGCATGAACATGCCCAGGTGCGCCCACTGGCCGTGGCCCATGCTGCGGTCGATGACGAAGAACAGCCCCACCGGCGCGCCGAAGAACTGGAAGTTGCGCGCCAGGGCCCGCAACCGGCCGGCCTTGTCCTCGCGGGGGACGCCCAGCAGGGCGTAGAGCGCTTCGCCCACCTGGTAGCGGCGGGTGCGGTAGGGCTCGCTGAGGGCGGCCGGGTAGATGGGGAATTCGTCGGCTTCGCCGGCCGGGTTGCGCAGCAGGGTCTCGGTGGCCAGGCGCTCGACGGCGGCCTTCTCGGCCCCGGCCACGGTGATCACCTGCCAGGGCTGCAGGTTGCCGCCGGAGGGCGACCAGCGCGCGGCATCGAGCAGGGCGTGGACGGTGGCGGCGTCCACCGGCTGGTCAGTGAAGGCGCGGATGGAGGTGCGTTGCTGGAGCAGTTCGACGACGGACATGGAAACCTCGGCAGCAGGGCGGACCGCGCCAGTGAAGCCGCCCTGGGCGTTCGCCGCAAGCAGCAGAACCGCCAGGGACGAGGGCGCGGCTGCCGGGGCTCAATCCCTGTTCAGGGCGTCGATCCCGGCCTGGGCCACCTGGGTGTCCTGGGCGGAGGTGACGCCCGAGACGGCGATGGCGCCGACCACGATGTCGCCGATGCGGATCGGCAGGCCGCCTTCCAGCAGGCCGGTCATCGGGGTGGCAAGGAAGGACAGCCGGCCCTGGCCGAGGATCAGTTCCTCGTAGAACTGCGTCGGCCGCCGGGTCAGCGCGGCGGTGCGGGCCTTGGCGGTGGCCATCTCCACGCTCATGGGGCTGGCGTCCTCCAGGCGTTGCAGGTGCAGCAGGTGGCCGCCGTCGTCGACGATGGCCACGGTCACCGCCCACTGTTGCTGGCGGGCGAAGGCGCGGGCGGCCTGGGCCATGGCCTGGATGTCCGGGTCGCTGAGGCATGGGCGCTGGTTCATCGCTTGGGCTCCGGGGTGAGGCTGGCGAGGCAGCGGCCGAGGGGGCTGGCCGGCTCGGTGAGGTCGAAGAGAATGTCGAAGTGGTCGCGCCCCGCGCAGGGCTGCACTGCGGTGACCGGCAGGTAGCGGGCCAGGTGGCGGGCCATGGCGCGGCTCTGCTGCTGGAAGGCATCGGTTTCCCGCTCGCCCCAGGCCAGGGCCACCGGGACTTCGCAGCTGGGCACCTGGCGCAGGGGGCTGAGGGCGGCGGCACGCGCCGCCGTGAGCTGCAACGGCTGGTCGATGTAGGTGCCGATCAGCGGTGCCAGTTCATAGATGCCGCTGACCAGCAGGGCCGCCTGGAACGGCGGCGGCCCCTCCCAGGGGTGGCTGAGCATCATCGCCACCAGGTGCGCCCCGGCGGAGCTGCCGGCAAGGACCAGGTGCGGTGCGCGCCCCCGTGCCAGCAGCACCGCCCGCAGGTGGAGCAGGGCGTTGGCGACCTGCTCGACGATCTGTTCCAGGCGCGCCCCGGGCGCCAGGCGATAGCCGACCGCCGCCAGGTCGTAGCCCTGAGCGTGCAGCCCGGGGGCGTGGAACAGCGAGTCCTCGGCGCTCAGCTCCTGCCAGTAGCCGCCGTGTACGTACGCCAGGGTGGCCCTGGCCGGTCGGGGGGCGCGCAGCAGCAGGACCTTCTCCCGGGGTGAGGGGCCGTAGGGCAGCACCTCGGCCGGGCCGCAGAGGGCCTCGGCGGCGCGGCTGTCACGGTGGTAGCGCTGCAGCGTCTCGGCGAAGCCGGGCGCCAGGCTGCTCGGCGAGTAGGCCCGCTCGCGCTGCTCTAGGGGCAGGTGCAGGCCGAAGGGGGCGTCATGCAGGGCCGTCATGCCGCGCCCTCCAGGGGGTGCAGGGGGGCGAGGCGGTCGAGCAACTGGCGCTCGGCCTTGGCCAGGTCGATCTGCTCGAAGCGCTCGCAACCCTGCACGGCTTCCCGCAGCAGGCGGGCCTGCACCTCGCCCCGGGCGAAGGCCGTGGCGTAGGGCAGGCAACTGAAGGTGACCATGCTGTAGCGCGGCACGAAGCGCCCCGGGTGGCGGGCCTCCAGCCACGCGGCCAGTTGGCGCTCCAACTGGTAGTCCGCTGCGCGCACCCGTTCGCGCATTTCCACGTAGTTCTCCAGGGCCATGGCCTGGATTGCGCCGGCATTGGGCCGGCGCTCCTCGGCGTAGGCCTGCAGGGCGGCGTCCAGGGGTTGCGGCCGGGCCAGGTGGCGGGCCAGGGCCAGCACGTCCTCCAGCCCGCAGTTCATGCCCTGGCCGTGGAACGGCACCATCGGGTGAGCCGCATCGCCCACCAGCACCGCGCAGCCCTGGGCATGCCAGCGCTCCAGCCAGAGGGTGCCGAGCTGGCCGATGGGGTTGTGCTCGAAGTCCGCCTCCAGGTCCGGCAGTTCGGCGGAGAGGTCGCTGTAGTGGGTGTCGAACCAGCGTCGCGCGGTGGGGCCGTCCGGCAGTTGGGCGAAGCAGTCGGCGCTGCCGTCGTCGTGGGGCAGGAACAGCGTGGTGGTGAAGCTGCCGTCGATGTTCGGCAGGGCGATGCTCATGTGCCCGCCTCGGGGCCAGATGTGCAGGGCATCGGCCAGCAGGCGCCCGGAGGCGGGGATGTTCAGCTCCTTGTAGCCGTGGGGCTGGCGTTCGCGGCGTTCGCCCAGGGGGGCGCCTTCGGCCATGGCCCGGCGCACGCCGGAGTCGGCACCGTCGGCGCCCACCAGCAGGTCGAAGGGCCAGCGCTGGCCACCGGCGATGACCTCGCGGCGCGCCCAGTCGATACCCGCCAGCGGGGTGTCGAAGTGCAGCTGGGCGCCGGCTGCCTGTGCCGCGTCCAGCAGCAGCCGGTTGAAGCGGTCGCGCTGGATCGACCAGATGGCATCCCCGGCTCGGCTGCTGTAGGCGTGGAATTGCTCCGGCACGCCCGGCACATGGACCCGCCGGCCGTGCATGGCCACGGCGCCGGCCAGCACGGCAGCGTCCAGGCCGGCCTGGCGCAGGGCCTGCAGGCCACGCTCGGCCAGGGCGAGGTTGATCGACTTGCCGGCCTGGGCGGTGTGCAGGCGCGGATCGGGGCGTTGTTCGAGCACGGTGACCTGCCAGCCCTGGCGCTGCAGCAGGCACGCCAGCAATGGGCCGGTGAGCCCACCGCCGACGATCAGGGCGGTGCGATGTTCTGCCATCGGGAAATCTCCTGGGTTCAGAGGACGGTGCGCAGGTTCCACAGTTCGGGGAACAGCAGCGTGTCGAGGGTCTTGCGCAGGTAGTCGGCGCCGCTGCTGCCGCCGGTGCCCTGGCGACGGCCGATGACCCGCTCGACCATGCCGATGTGGCGGAAGCGCCAGTGCCTGACGTTGTCCTCCAGCGCCACCAGTTGCTCGGCCAGCTCGTAGAGGTCGCGGTGGGCGTCGGGGGCGCGGTAGACGTTGAGCCAGGCGGCTTCCACCGAGGCGTCGTAGCCGGTGGGCTCGTCGACGGCGGCGTGCAGGCGCGCGGGGTCGATGGGCAGGCCGCGCGCGGCCAGCAGGCGCACCACCTCGTCGTAGAGGGAGGGCGCCAGCAACCGGGCCTGCAGGGCGCGCAGTGCTGCCGGGTCTTCGGCGTGGTCTTCCAGGTGGCGGGCGCACTTGTTGCCGAGGAGGAATTCGATCTCGCGGAACTGCACCGACTGGTGGCCGGAGGCGCTGCCCAGGGCCGGGCGCATGGCCAGGAAGTCATTGGGGGTGAGGGTGGCGAGCACGCTCCAGGCGTGGATCAGGTGCTCCATGATCCGCTGCACGCGGGTCAGCGCCTTGAAGGTGCGGGGCAGGTCCTGGCGGCCGACCTGGTGGGTGGCGAGGGTCAGCTCGTGAAGCATCAGCTTCATCCACAGTTCGGCGGTCTGGTGCTGGATGATGAACAGCAGTTCGTCCGGCACCTCCGAGCGTGGCACCTGGCTGTGCAGGATGTGCTGCAGGCTCAGGTAGTCGCCGTAGCGGCCGTCGCCGGTACGGGTCGCCAGGGCGTTCCTGGCGCCGGAAAAGGGGCATCCCATGGTTGCCGCTCCTATGCCGGGTTCCGGCAGTCCTGGCCACCGGCGACGGCGGGCAGGATGGTGATCTCGTCGCCGGGGGCGACACGGGCCTCCAGGCCGCCGTGGAAGCGCACGTCCTGGTCGTTGACGTACAGGTTCATGAAGCGCACCAGGGTGCCGCCCTTCAGCAGGCGCTGCTCCAGGCCCGGCCAGCGGCGCTCCAGGTCGTCGATGACTTCACCCAGGCTGTCGCCCCGGGCGCTGACCTGGGCTGCGCCGGCCGTCAGGTCGCGCAGGGTGGTGGGGATGTGGACGGTGATGGACATGGCGGTTCCTCGTGGTCGGGGGCATGGGGTTCAGTCGAAGGCCAGCGGTTGCTCCAGGACTCGGCCGTCCTCGATGCGGAAGCAGCGCATCGACAGGTCGAAGCGGGGATCGGTGCCGACGATGAGGTGGAACACCTCGGGAAAGGCGGCGGCGTACTCCACGTCGGTGTCGCTGGGGTAGGGCCGGGATGCGGTGTGGGAGTGGTAGAGCACCAGGGGCACTTCGCCCCGGCCGTTCATCTCGCGCCACACGCGCAGTTGCTGCAGGGGCTCGAAGCTGAAGAAGTCCTCGGCCTGGGCCGCGTTGTGCATCGGCACCAGGCGCAGGCTGCCGGGCTCGCCGGGCACGGCGGCGATCAACCCGCAGCATTCCAGCGGGTGCTCGGTGCGGGCCTGGTGGGCAATGGCATCGCGCAGGGCGGCGGGCAGGGTGAGCATCGGGGCCGTCCTCAGTAGCGGGGCTGGTCGGGGGCTACGTCACGCACCCAGGCGAGCACGCCGCCCTGCAGGTTGCGCACGTTGTGGTAGCCGGCGGCGAGCATGGCCTCGACCACCTCGCGGGAGCGGCTGCCGCCCTTGCAGCAGATCACGTAGGGCTGCTCGCGGTCGGCCAGCGGCCCCTGGCCGAGGCTGGCCAGGGCACGGGCCTTGGGCAACAGGTCGGCGCCTTCGATGCGGACGATGTCCCACTCGTTGGGCTCGCGCACGTCGATCAACCGGGGCGGCTGCCCGCTGCCGAGCAGGGCCTGCAGATCCTGCGGGCTGATCACCGGCACGGGGGCGGCCGGTGCCGTGGGCTGGCCCAGGCCGCACAGCTGCGGGTAGTCCTGCAACGCGGTGATGGGCTGGCGCTGCGGGTCGCGCTGCAGGGGCAGGTAGCGGTAACGCATGCGCAGGGCGTCGTAGACCATCAGCGTGCCCAGCAGGGATTCGCCGATCCCGGTCAGCAGCTTGATCGCCTCGGTGCCCATCACCGAGGCCACGGCGGCGCAGAGCACGCCGAGCACGCCGCCCTCCGAGCAGGACGGCGCCAGCTCCGGCGGGGGCGGCTCGGGGTAGAGGTCGCGGTAGTTCAGGCCGCCGCCGGGGGCGTTTTCCCAGAACACGCTGGCCTGGCCTTCGAAGCGGTAGATGGAGCCCCAGACGTAGGGCTTGCCGGCCAGGACGCAGGCGTCGTTGACCAGGTAGCGGGTGGCGAAGTTGTCGGCGCCGTCGATGATCAGGTCGTAGCCCTGGAACAGCGCCACGGCGTTGTCGTTGTCCAGGCGCAGGTCGTGCAGGTTCACCTGCACGTGCGGGTTGAGCGCGGCGATGGTGCGCTTGGCGCTCTCGGTCTTCAGCTCGCCGAGGGTGTCCATGCGGTGGATCACCTGGCGCTGCAGGTTGGAGGCGTCCACCCGGTCGAAGTCGACGATGCCCAGGGTGCCGACACCGGCCGCTGCCAGGTAGAGCAGGGTCGGTGAGCCCAGGCCGCCGGCACCGATCACCAGCACGCGGGCGTTCTTCAGGCGCTGCTGGCCGGCCAGGCCGAACTCCGGCAGCAGGATGTGGCGGCTGTAGCGGGCGCGCTCCTCGGCGCTGAGGGTGGCCTGGTCGCTGACCAGGGGGCCGAGGGTGCGGGGCAGGGGAGTCGGGGTAAAGGCAGTCATGTTCAGCTCCGGGGCAGGTCGAGGGCCTGGCTCAGGGCGTGCCGGAGCCGGGTCATTTCATCGGGGGTGCCGAGGGTCACGCGCAGCCGCTGTTCCAGGCCGGGCCAGGGGCGGCCGACGCGGATGCCGCCTGCGGCCAGGGTGGCGATCACCTCTGCGGCCGGGCGCTGGCAGTCGATCAGCACGCAGTTGCTCCGGGACGGGCTGTAGCGCAGGCCCTGGCGGTCCAGCCAGGCGCAGAAGGCCTCGCGCTGGGCGGTGTTGGCGGCCTTGCGCCGGACGCATTCGGCCTCGTCGTGCAGACAGGCCAGCGCGGCGGCAACGGCCGGCACCGGCACGTCGTGGGCCGGCTGGGTGTGCATGCGGTCCAGCACGGCGGGCTGGGCGATGGCATAGCCCAGGCGCAGCCCGGCGAGGCCGTGGATCTTGGAGAAGGTGCGGGTGACCACCAGGCCGGGGTGGGCGCTGACTGCCGGGATCATCGAAGGCTCGTCGCTGAACTCCAGGTAGGCCTCGTCGATCAGCACCATCGGCGGGTGGGGCAGGGCGCCGGCCTGTTGCACCAGAGCCAGCAGCGCTGCGTGGGGGGTGACGGTGCCGGTGGGGTTGTTGGGGTTGGCGATGTAGATCAGCCCGCCCTCGCTGGCGGCGAGCATGGCCTGCACGTCGTGCCCGCCGTCCGCCAGCAGGGGCACCCGGCACGCCGCCCGGCCATGCAGGCGTGCGGCCTGCTCGGGCACCGGGTAGCCCGGCGCGGCTACCACCAGCGGCGCATCGGCTCGGGTGAAGGCCAGGGTGGCGTAGTGCAGGGCACGGTTGGAGCCGGGGTACAGCGAGACCCACTCCAGCGGCACGCCATGGCGCTGGGCAAGGGCCTGGCGCAGCGCCTCCACCCGCTCGAACTGGTAGCGCGAGGACAGGCCGATGGCCTCGCTGGCCGCCTGTCGGGCAGCCGGCGGTACGCCGTAGGGGGACTCGTTGAGGTTGAGGCAGAGGGGCGTTTGCAAGGCGCAAGCGTCCCCTTCGCCCGCCGCGTGGCGGGCGCTGGATAGGTGGTTCATGTCAGGTTCCCGGGTTGGGCGTTCGTGGGTGGCTAGCGGCCGCTGCGTACCGACTTCGGGGTGTAGCCGAAGAACTTGAGGAAGGCGGCGCTGAAGTTGTTCGGGTGCTGGTAGCCCACCTGGTAGGCCGTCTCCGAGACCCGGTAGCCGGCGGCGAGCAGCTCCTGCGCACGCTGCATGCGCATCTCAAGCAGGTGGTGGGCGGGGCTGGTGCCGTAGGCGTGGCGGAAGCATTCCTTGAGCTTGTATTCGCTGATGCCCAGCGCGGCGCAGAGGCAGGCGTTGTTCAGCGGCTGGCCGAGGTTGGCGCGCATGTAGGCCTCGATCCGCTCCATCACGTCCAGGTCACGGCCGCTGATGCGCTCGGCCTGGGGTGTGGCGGGGGCCAGCAGGTTGAGCTGCTCGGCCAGCAGGCTCAGGGCATGGATGCGCTGGCGCAGGCCGTCGTGCTCGCCGACCCGGGGGTTCTTGAAGAAGCGCAGGTGTTCGCTGCTGCAACTGCCGTTGTAGGCGATCTGCCGGAAGCTCTCGTTGTGGCGCAGGGCCTTGCCCAGCAGGCGGCCGCAGCGCTCGGGGCCGATGTAGCGGGTCAGGGTCGACTCCGACACCACCAGGCGCAGTTGCTGGATGGGCTCGTTGGCGGCGTAGCGCCGCTCGCCGGTGCCGGCCTGGAACACCGAGACCGTGGTGTGGTTCGCCGCGAAGGGCAGGGCATTGCCGACCCGGTCGAGAAACTCGGACTGGCCGGAAAGCCCAAAGGTGATGACCAGGGTGCGGTCGTTGCCATCGTGCTCGCAGACCTCCCGCAGGATGCGCCCCGAGGAGACCCGCGAGCGCACCAGGGAGAACCCGGCCTCGCAGTCCAGCCGCTCGATCAGCGCCTGGCCCTGGGCCGATGCCGTCTGGTGGCGCGTCCATTCCTTGAGTTGCTGGGCGCTGGCCAGCTTGGGTTGTGCCAAACCGTTCATAGCAAATCACTCCTCATCACTCGCCCGGTGTGCCTGTGCGGGGCTCCATCCGGGCGCAGTGATCACCGTCCTTGACTGGGTTCGCCGACGCATCAGAGCACAGGCGAAGTGCGCAAAAAACTGCCTCGCCGGAACTGCATATGGAAATCGCCGGAGTGCATATGTAATGCGAATGATTAGCATTAATCAAGGAAGTATGATCCTCCCATCGACCTGCAACGGATTGCCGCAGGCCCTGGAGATAGAGGGGTTCGGCGCTCCGGGTGCAGGAAGCGCGAACAGGAACGAAGGAGTTGTTCATGTCGATACGGCCCCTGGAAGGCGTGACCCTGCGGCTGGCCGAAGCTCCGACCGGGCTGCAGGCCACCCGCGAGGCGCTGGCCCTGCGCATGGGCTTGCTGGGCGCGCGGGTGTGCGCGGCAGCGGGTGTGCAAGGCCTGGAAGGTCAACTGACGGCCTGGCTGGAGGATGCCGCCGGCGCGCGGGTCACCTTATATGTGCGCGGCTGGCCCTGTGGGGTGCAGCCGGTGAGCGAGGCGCTGGCCCAGGCGGCCTGCGGGTTGGTGGGCTGGCATGGGCGCAGCGCCGGTGGGCTGTTCACCCTGGGGGTGGACTACCTTGCGGTGCTGACGGCCTCCCTGGCGTCCACCGCAGCCGTGGCCGCCCTGCTCGGGCAGCGCCGGGGCAGCAGCAGCCACGAGGTGCACCTCAGCCTGGGCGGCGCCGGCCTGCTGGCGATGGCCCAGTACCTGGCGATGGACGATGCCGGGCAGGTGCTGCCGGTGCCGGGTGGCGCCGATTGGCAGCACCCGCCCTTCACCAGTGGCGAGGGCCTGCGCTTCGAGCTGGAAGCCCTCGACCCGGAGGCCTGGCGCCGCTTCTGGGAGGGCCTGGGGGTGTCCCTGGCGGACATCGCCGCCGGCTGGCCGTCGTTCATGCAGCGCTACACCACCGCCACGGCGTGGTTGCCGCCCTCGCTGTTCCGCGCCTGTGCGCGCCACCGCCTGGCCGACCTGAACTGCCTGGCACGGGATGCCGGGGTCAACCTCTGCGCCCTGCGCCTCACGCCCCAGGCCGCGTGCGCCCAAGGCCCCTGGGCCTTTGAGCCGCCCGTATCGGCCGCTGCCCTGGCGCGCGCGCCCTCCAGTGCGGCCCAGCCCCTGGCCGGCCTGGCGGGGCTGGAGGCCTGCCGGCTGATCCAGGGGCCGCTGGCGGGGCACCTGCTGCGGGAGCTGGGCATGCAGGTCACGCGCATCGAGCCACCGGGCGGTGATCCGATGCGCGGCATGGCGCCGCTGGTGGGCGGCCTGTCCGTGCATTTCCAGGCCATCAACCGGGGCAAGCCCTGGGTCGAGCTGGACGTGCGCAGCGAAGCCGGGCAGGCCCGCCTGGGGCAGTTGCTGGAGGGCTGCGATGCCTTCCTGCACAACTGGGCGCCCGGACGCGCCGAGCGCCTGGGGCTGACCGCCGAGGCGCTGCGCCGCCATGCCCCGGGACTGGTGTACGGCTCGGCCTCCGGCTGCGGGCGTCACCCTGGGCCGGACGACCCTCTGGGCACCGACTTCATGATCCAGGCCCACAGCGGCCTGGCCGCCTGCATCCAGCAGCACGACCGGCCGGCCGGGGCGCTGCTCACCCTGGTGGACGTGCTGGGCGGCGCTGCCCTGGCCGAGGGTCTGGTTGCCGCGCTCTACCAGCGCCACGTCCACGGCCTGGCCGGCGGCCTCGATTCCAGCATGAGCGGCGCCGCCGGCCTGCTGCTGGAGGCCGCCATTGCCGACGCGGGGCAGGTACTGGCCTGTGCCGACGGCCACCTGATGCTCGACGGTGCCGACCCCTCCGAGGTGGCGAGCCTTGGGCACCTGGCCAGTGGCGAAGCCCTGGCCCACCTGGCTGCGCGGGGCATTCCCGCCAGCCGCATCTCCCGCTGCGCCGCCGATGTCGGCGCCCACCCCTGGTTGGGCTGTGCCCTGGGCCGTGACGAATACGGCCTGCGTACCGCCAGCCCCTGGATCATCAACGCTTGAGGTCGATACCCCATGGCTAACGAACACCTGTCCGCCGTGCAGCCCCCTGTTTCCGGTGGCCGCTACACAGCCCCGGACTGCGTCCCCGCGCACCTTCGCGCACACTGGCGGGCCGAGGGCATCTATCCCCACAAGAGCCTGTTCGAGTCCTTCCTCGACATTGCCCGCTCACGGCCCCTGGCGGTCGCTGTCACCGAAGGGGCTGCGAGCCTGAGCTTCGCCCAGTTGCGAGCGCGCAGCCTCAGCCTGGCCCAGGTGCTGCACCAGCTTGGCGTCGGGCCTGGCGTGGTGGTGGCGGTGAACCTGCCCAATGGCTGGCGCGCCTGCGCCGTGGACCTGGCCGTGGCGGCCCTGGGCGGCATCGTGCTGCCGTACCCCCTGGGGCGGCGCAAGCGCGACACCCTCGCCATGCTCGGCAAGTCCGCCGCGCGGGTGCTGATCTGCAAGCGCCAGGTGGGCGAGGCCGACTACGCCGCTCTGGTGGACGGCCTGCGCCCCGCGTTGCCGGCGCTGGCCCATGTGCTGGTACACGGCGAGTGCTACCAGGACTGGCCGGATCTGGACCAGTGCTGGGAGGGGCCGGCCTGGAACACCGAAGGCCACCGGGTGGACCCGGATGCCGGCGCCCGGCTGATCGCCTCCTCGGGCTCCGAGTCCGAGCCCAAGCTGGTGCTGTATTCCCACAACGCCCTGGTCGGTGGGCAGAGTGCCTACCTCAACGGCCTGGCGCGCCAGCCCGAGGCCATGCGGGCGCTGTTCGCCGTACCCCTGGCGTCACCCTTCGGCTCCCTGGGCACGCCTTGCACCCTGGCTTCCCTGGGTGGCGCGCTGATCTGCCTGGACCGCTTCGAGGCCGACGCGGTGCTGCGGCTGGTCGCCCAGCAGCGCGTCACCCACCTGTTCGCCGGGCCCAACATGGTGGACATGCTGCTGGCCAGCCCCCTGCTGCAATCGGCGCAAGGGCAGGCGCTGGATTTCAGCGCGCTTGAGGCCATCGTCAGCGGCGGCTCGGCCCTCAGCGCGCAGACCCTGGCCGGCGTGCGTCGGCACTTCGGCTGTGCCCTGGTGCAGTCCTACGGCTCGGCGGACGGCGTGGCCTGCCACACCGCCCTGGATGACGCCCCCGAGGTGACCGTGCAGACCGTCGGCCGGCCCGACCCGGCAGTGGTCAGCCTGAGCATCCGCGACGAGCAGGGGCGCGAGTGCGCGCCAGGCGAGGTGGGGGAGATCTGGGCACGGGGGCCGATGACCCCGCTGTGCTACTACCGCGCCCCCGAGCTGGACCGCCAGTACCGCCACCCGGACGGCTGGGTGCGCCTGGGCGACCGTGGCCAACTGGACGCCCATGGCCGGCTGCGCATCGTCGGGCGCCGCGCCGACACCGTGATGCGCGGCGGGCACAAGGTGAACCTGGTGGAGGTGGCGCACCTGCTGCGCGAGCACCCGGCCATCGCCCAGTGCGTGGTCCTCAATGCCCCGCTGGAGGACGGCGCCACGCGCACGCACGCCTTCGTGGTGATGAAGGCGGGGCAGCCGCCGCTGACCCTCGCCCAGGTGCGCGGCTTCCTCAATGACGAAGTGGGCGCCCAGCCCAGCCAGTTGCCCGACGCCCTGGCCTGCGTGCCGGAGCTGCCCCTGGCGCCGTCCGGCAAGGTCGACCAGGCGGCCCTGCTGCAGAGCCTGCAGACGCCACGCCCGGCCGTCTCCGCGCAACCGGTGATCGACCTGCTGATGGGCGTCGAACGGGCCGGCGTGCTGCGGGCCGCCATCGAACTGCAGGTGTTCGACCACCTGGGCGAGGGCGCCAGCGCCCGCACCGTGGCCGAGCGCACCGGCGCCAGCGAGCGTGGCACCCGTATCCTGCTGGACGCCCTGGCCGGCCTGGGCCTGCTCCGCCAGGAGCCGGGGCAGGCCTACTACCGCCTGGGTGAGCTGGCCGAGCGTTTTCTGCAGCGCAGTTCGCCGCACTACGTGGGCGGGCTGGCGCAGGTCTACACCGCCGACCTGATGTGGGACGCCTTCCGCCATTTCAAGGACGCCGTGGTGGCTGGTGGCAGCGTCCTGCCCCAGGGCCTGGAGGCCGCCAACCATCCGTACTGGGGCGAATTCTCCCGGGGCATCGCCAACACCGCGCGAGTCACCGCCCAGCGCCTGGCGCAGCAGGTGCTGCCGTGGCTGGCCCAGCGGCAGCAGCCGAGCGTGCTGGACCTGGCCTGCGGCAATGGCACCTACGGCTTCACCCTGGCGGCCGAGTGCCCGGCGGTGAGCCTCTGCGGGGTGGACTGGCCGGCCAGTGCCGAGCTGTTCTGGAGCACCGCCGAGACCTTCGGGGTGCGTGAACGCACACGCTTCATCGGTGCCGACATCTTCACCGTGGAGCCGGACCAACAGGTGGATCTGATCATCCTCAGCCAGGTCCTGCACCACTTCGACGAGGCCGAATGCCGGCGCCTGCTGGGCCGCCTGCAGGCCTGGCTGAAACCGGGCGGGCGGCTGCTCATCGCCGGCTTCATGCGCTCGGACGCGCCGGCGGAGCAGGAGCCCATTCCGCGCCTGTTCGCCGCGCAGATGCTCAGCTTGACCGAGGCCGGCGACTGCCATGCCCTGGGCGCGGTGCAGCGCCTGCTGGAGGAGCAGGGCTGGCAGCAGATCGAGTCCGCGCCGCTGCGCGGCCTGCCCATCCAGCGCATCTGGGCGGTGCGCGGCGATGCCGGGGAGGTCGCATGAGCCGTGTGCTGTGGAACCTCTCGCGGCCGTTGCGCCCGGCCATCGCCCTGGCCGCTTGCGGCCAGCTCGCGGTCAGCGCCTGCAACGCCGGCCTGGCCCTTTGCCTGGCCTGGGCACTGGCCGGCCTGTTCGAGGGCCAGCCGCTGGCAGCGTTGTGGACGCCGCTGGGCGCCTTCCTCGGCCTGACACTGCTGCGCATCGCCCTCAACGGCGGGGCCGAGGTGCTGGCCATGCGCGTCGCCGGGCTGACCCGGCAGCACCTGCGCCAGCGCCTGTTGCCCCAGGTATTGCGGGTGGCCGGGCAGGCACCCGGCGAGCATGACAGCGCCGGGCTGAGCACCACCCTGATCCACAACGTCGAGGCCCTGCAGGCCTACTACAGCCGCTACATTCCGGCGGTGATCGGCGCGGCCCTGGGGGGCAGCGGGCTGCTTGTGCTGATGGCGCTGTTCGACCCGCGCTCGGCCCTGGTGGCCGCCGTGGGCGCCTTGTCGCTGCCCTTCGTCGATCGCCTCTGGCTGCGCTGGCGGCGCCCCTCGGCCGGGGGGCTGTTCACCAGCATCGGGCGCTTCTCGGCGCACCTGCTGGACAGCCTGCGCGGGGTCACCACGCTCAAGGCCTTCAACGCCCAGGACCGGCGCCGCGATGCCCTGCGCGACCAGGCCCGCGACCTGCGCCGGCAGGCGATGGAGGTGCTGCACGGCATCCTGATGCGCAATGGCGTCACCGGGTTGCTCAGCCTCGGCGGCCTGGCGCTGGTCACGCTGCTCAGCGTCCAGCGTGCCGGTGCCGGCAAGTTGTCGGCCTTCGCCCTGTTCGCTGCCGTGCTGCTGGCCCGCGAAGCGTTCCGCACCCTGGAGAAGCTGGACAAGACCTTCCACGTCGCCTGGTCGGGCAACGGCGCCGCAGCCCCCGTGGCCGAGCTGCTGGCAGCGCAGCCGCCGGTGCCCGAACCGGCCCGGCCCGAGCCGTTGCCGGCCGGCCACGAGGTGGCCTTCGAGGGCGTCACCTTCCGCTGGCCCGGCAGTGAGGCCCCGGCCTTGCAGAACCTCAGCTTCACCCTGGAACCCGGCCAGTGCGTGGCCGTGGTGGGGCCCTCCGGGGCGGGCAAGTCCACCCTGGCGGCGCTGCTGATGCGCTTCATCGCCCCCCAGGAAGGGCGCGTCACCCTCGGTGGCGTGGATATCCGCCAGTTGTGCTCCGCCGACCTCTACCAGCGCGTCAGCGGGGTGTTCCAGCAGAGCGTGCTGCTGCACGGCAGCCTGGAAGACAACCTGCGCATGGGGGCGGCGGACGCCAGCCCCGAGGCCCTGGCCGAAGCGTGCCGGCTGGCCTCGCTGGAGCCCTGGGTCGCCAGCCTCCCGCAGGGCCTGACGACGCCGGTGGGCGAGGGCGGCAACCGGCTCTCCGGCGGCCAGCGCCAGCGTGTGGCCATTGCCCGCGCCTGGCTCAAGGGCGCGCCGATCCTGCTGCTCGACGAGGCCACTGCCAACGTTGACGTGGCCAGCGAGGCGCATATCGGTGCGGCCATCGAGCGCCTGCGCGGGCAGCGCTCGATGCTGGTGATCGCCCACCGCCTGGCCACCGTGCGCCATGCCGACCGCATCCTGGTGCTGGACAAGGGGCGCCTGGTGGAGAGCGGCGACCACCGCAGCCTGCTGGCCCACCAGGGCCTGTATGCGCGCCTCTGGGCCCTGCAGCACGCCCACGAAACCCAACCTCTGAGCGAAGGAGCCCTGGCATGAAAGGCAATCCCCATGCGATCCGCGCCGGCGAAGGCAGCCGCTGGAGTGACCTGCTGCGGCTGTCGGCCGGGCAGCCGGCGCTGTTGGCGCAAACCCTGGTCGCCACCCTGGTGGCCCAGGCCGGCATGGTGGGCAGCCTGGCCCTCGGCGGCTGGTTGATCGGCCTGGTGCTGACCGATGCCCCGGCCAGCCTGTGGCAGCCGGTGGCGGCGGCGATGCTCGCCTGTGCCCTGGCCGGTGCCGGTGGGCGCTGGTGGCAGGCCCATGTCTCCCATGTGTTCGCCTTCCACCTGATCGAGACCCTGCAGGTCGGCAGCTACGAGGGGTTGGAGCGGGCCGCACCGGACGTGCAGGCTGGGGTGCGGCGAGGGGAGCAGGCCAACGTGGCGCTCAATGACGCCCAGGCCCTGGAGCACTTCTTCGCCCACACCCTCACCGATGCCATCGGCGCCGTGTTGGTGCCGCTGGTGGCGCTGCTGGCCCTGGCCGCCATCCAGCCCTGGCTGACCCTGGCGCTGCTGCCGTTCCTGGCGGCCCTGGCCAGCGTGCCGTTCTGGCTTGGCGGGCGCGCCCTGCGCCAGGGGCGGGCGATGAACGAGGCGCTGGCCGGGCTCAACGCCGAAGTGCTGGAAGGCATCGAGGCGCGCCGGGAGATCCTCCTGTTCAACCAGGAGGCGGCCTGGCAAGCGCGCCTGGGTCGTCTGCTGGCCCGGTTGCGGCTGGAGCAGCGCCGCTATGCCCTGCGCAGCGGCGCCGAGCAGGGGGTGATCGAGCTGATCCAGGCCCTGGCCCTGGTGAGTGCGCTGGCCTGCGGCGCCTGGCTGCTGCAGATCGGCCTGCTGGACCTGGCGCAACTGCCCCTGGCGGTGATGCTGGTCGGTGCGGCCCTGCTGCCCATGGCCGACGTGGCTCGCGAGGCCGGCCAGCTCGGCGCCGTGCGCGCCAGCGCCGGCCGGGTACTGGGGCTGTTGCGCCAGCCGCCACGGGTGCGTGACCAAGGCCGCCAGCAGCCCCAGGGCGCACGCCTGGAGTTCGACCAGGTGCGCTTCAGCCATGGCGGTCGCCCGGTCCTGCAAGGCGTCGACTTCCAGGTCCGTCCTGGCGAAATGGTGGCGCTGGTGGGGGCCTCGGGAGCCGGCAAGACCACCTGCGCCAATCTGCTGATGCGCTTCTACGACGTCGAAGGCGGGGCCATCCGCGTTGGCGGCGTGGACGTGCGTGACATCCCCCTGGCCGGGTTGCGCCAAGGCATCGCCTGGGTCGGCCAGGACGCCTACCTGTTCGACGACAGCATCGAGGGCAACCTGCGCCTGGCCCGCCCCGATGCCACCACCGAGGAGATCGAGGCCGCCGCGCGCCAGGCCCAGGCGCACGACTTCATCCAGGCGCTGCCGGAGGGCTACCAGACCCGCTGCGGCGAGGGCGGCGCGCGCCTGTCCGGCGGCCAGCGCCAGCGCGTCGCCATCGCCCGTGCGCTGCTGTCGCAGGCGCCGGTGCTGGTGATGGACGAAGCCTCCTCCAGCCTCGACGCCCACAGCGAGTACGCCCTGCAGCAGGCCCTGCTGGGCCTGCGCGGGCAGCGCACGCTGCTGCTCATCGCCCACCGCCCCAGCACCATCGCCCAGGCCGACCGGGTGGTGCTGCTCGAAGACGGGCAGGTGCGCGACCAGGGCACCCATTCGACCCTGCTGGCCCGCTGCGACGCCTACGCGCGGCTGCTGGCCCAACCCACTCAGTAACGGCGCCAGGCGCCGACAAGGAAGATTCGCGATGGTCAGAAGTCGTCGTACCCGCACCCACGTCTGGGTCAGCACCGCGCTGGCGTTGTCCTGCCCGGCCCTCCAGGCCGCGGAGGCATTGAGCCTGCCCGAGGTCAGCGTCAATGCGGAAAAGGTCCCGCGCAGCCTCGACGCGGTGCCGGCCAGCGTCAAGGTGATCGATGGGCAGACCCTGGAAGACGAGCACATCACCGGCTTCGAGCAACTGGAAGGGCGGGTGCCGGGGCTGTCGTTCCAGCCCTTCGGCCAGTCGGGCATCAACTCCCCGGTGATGCGGGGCCTCACTGCCAACTTCAACGCGCTGTCCACTTCGACGCTGATGCTGGTGGACGACGTGCCGACCCTCACCGCCCAGGGCTTCGAGAACCGCTTCATCGACATCGACCGCATCGAGGTGCTGCGCGGGCCGCAGTCGACCCTTTACGGGCGCAATGCCGAGGCCGGGGTGATCGCGGTGTACAGCAAGCCGATGGACGAGCTGGCGCGGGCCAGCGTGTCCGCTGAAGCGGGCAGCCGCGACAAGCGCGCCACGCGCTTCGCCCTGAGCAGCCCGCTGGTGGACGAGCGGTTGTTCGGCAGCGTCTCGGGCGAATGGCAACGTCAGGACGGTTTCATCCGCAACGACGCCCTCGGCAAGCAGGCCGACGACCGCGAACGCTACAACCTCAACGCCGGCCTGCGCCTGGTGCCCCAGGCGGGCACCGACATGGTGCTGCGCTATGCGCGCCAGGCCTATGACGACGACGCCTCGCTGTGGGGCGCGCCCACGGCGCGGCGCAATCACGTGGCCTCGGGCACCGACAGTTGGAACCGCTCCTGGGGCCAGACCCTGTCGCTGAACATCGGCCACAGCCTGGGGGATGACCTGAACCTGCGCTCGATCACCGCCTACAACGACTTCCACGACCGTATCCAGCAGGACACCGACTTCCTGCCGGCCAACTTCTCGATGATTGCCCGTGACCTGCGCCTGCGCACCCTGTCTCAGGAGCTGCGCCTGGAAGGGCAGTGGGGCCTTGCCGACTGGCTGGCCGGGGTCTACGCCGACAGCAGCGAGAACGACCTGCGCAACGTCAGCCAGCGCGGCCCCTTCGTTCAGGAGCTGCGCCTGGACCAGAGCAGCCGCACGCTCGCTGCATTCAGCCACTGGAACCTGCACCTGACCCCGGACTGGACCCTCTCCCTCGGCGGGCGGGTGGAGCGCTACCGGGCGAGCATCGACCCCCGTGGCGATGCCAGCCAGTCCCGGAGCTGGTCGTCGTTCTCGCCGAAGGTGGCGCTGCAGTACGCCTTCGCCGAGCAGAACCAGGTCTACCTCAGTGCCAGCAAGGGCGTGCGCAACGGCGGTTTCAACGTGCTCTCGGCCGCCACCCACTACGCCGCGTTCGAGCCGGAGAAGGTCTGGTCCTACGAGCTCGGCATCAAGGGCCGGACCCTGGAGGAGCGCCTGCGCTACTCGCTGGCGGCGTATTACATGGACGTCACCGACATGCAGGTGATGCAGATGCCCAGCCCGGGCGTGCAGTACATCACCAGCGCTGCCAGCGCCACGTCCAAGGGGCTGGACCTGGATGCCGAGTACCTGCTCAGCGCCCGCTGGAGCGTGCAGACCGGGCTGGCCTGGAACCGCACGCGCTTCGACAGCTTCCAGGACGGCAGCGCCCGCTACGACGGGCACCACAACCCCTTCGCCCCCGACCTCAGCGGCTACCTGGGCCTGCGCTACGACGACCCGGAAGGCTGGTACGTGCAGGGCAACCTGGTGGGCAGCGACAAGGTCTACCTGGACGCGGCCAACCAGTACACCCGCAACGGCTACGCCCTGGTCAACCTCAGCGCCGGCGTGCGTTACGAGCAGTGGGAGCTGAGCGGCTACGTGAACAACCTGGCTGACCGCGAGTACGACGCGGTGGGTTACCAGAACGGTTTCATCACCGTCTACAGCCCGCCCCGCGAACTCGGCGTGCGCGTGACCTGGAAGCTCTGACATGGACCGTCCGAACCCTTCCCACTGGCCCCTGCAATTGCTGCTGGGCTGGGTCAACTTCGCCATGACCGCGCCCCTGATCTACCTCTACCTCGGCTTGCCGCTGGTGATGCGCCAGCACGGCTGGAGCGGCACCGAGATCGGCCTGTTCCAGTTGGCCGGGCTGCCGGCGGTGCTCAAGTTCGTGCTTGGCGCTCCGGTGGACCGCTGGGCCCGGGGCGCGCCCGGCTACCGCCGCTGGAGCCTGGTGCTGATGGCCGGCTATGCCGCCAGCCTCGTCGGCCTAGCCTGCCTGGGCATCGAGCAGGCCGGCTTCGTGCCGCTGTTCGCCCTGGCCATGCTGGCCAGCCTGCTCGGCACCTGGGCCGATGCGCCGGTCAACGCCCTGGCGATCCGCTGTTTGCCGGCAGAGGAGCGCCAGCGCGCCGGTATCATCCGCTCCGCCGCCAGCTCCCTGGGGGCGGTGGTGGGCGGCGGGGTGATGCTGATGCTGCACGCACGCGCCGGTTGGGCCTGGCCGTTCTGGGCGCTGAGCGGCGGGCTGCTGCTGGCTGCCCTGGGCCTGTGGCTGATGCCGCGTGCCACCCTGGCGCAGGCGGATGGCGTGCAGGCCCGGCAGGTGGGCGTCGGCCAATGGCTGGCCTATTTCAGCAGCGCCGAACGGCGCCGCTGGGTGGTGATGCTGATGCTCTACTTCCCCTTCATCGGCGCCGCCTGGGTCTATCTCAAGCCCTTGCTGCTGGACCAGGGCCTGCCGCCCGAGCAGGTGGCGCTGGTGGCCGGCGTACTCGGCGGTGTGGTGGGGGCCGTGGGCAGTGCACTCGGCGGCCACCTGGCCCGGCGCAGTGGATTGCAGCGGGCCCTGCCGACCTGCGCGCTGGCCGGTGTGGTGGCCCTTGGTGCCCTGGCCGGCACGGTGGCCAGCGGTGCCGGCGTGCCCTGGCTGGTGGCCTGCACCCTGCTGCTGGCACTGGTGATGGGCGCCTCGGCCGGCCTGCTGTTCGGGATGATGATGAACCACACCCGCGCCGGCCTGACCGCCGTCGACTACGGCCTGCAATCGAGCCTGTTCGTACTGACCCGCACCCTGGTGCCGATGCTTGCCGGCATCCTGCTCGACCGTTTGGGCTACCTGGGCATGCTGGCGGGGCTGATCCTCTGCATGGCCGCGGTCTGGGCCTGGAGCCGGCGCTTCGTCCGCCACGGGCAGGACCTTGCCGAGCGGTTACCGGCGCAGGCGGCGCCCTGACGGGTTGTCGCTCCAGCCCCAGGGCACGGCGTTGCAGGACGAGGGGTTCGTCGAGGCCGGGGGCGTGGGTCAGCGGCTGGAAGCCGTTCTCGGTGATCAGCAGGGTGTCGGAATGGCGTTAGCTGCCCACGCCTTGCAGGTAGATGCCCGGCTCCATGGAGACGACCATGCCGGCGGCCAGCACGTCGTCCGAGCCCTGGGCCAGCCAGGGGCCTTCATGGTTCCCCAGGCCGGAGCCGTGGCCGCAGCGGTGCAGGCGCTGCGCCGGGCTGCCGACGCCTTCGTGGGCGAGGAGGGCGTTGATCTGCGCGTCGATCTCGGCGCAGGCCACAGCCCGAGGCCGATGCGCCGGGCCTGGGCCATCAGCGCGAACAGCTGGCGTTCCTGGCGCGTGGGCGGGGCGGTGAAGTAGGTGCGCTCGCTCTCGGCGGCGTAGCCGTTCACTCGCGTCAGCACCAGGGTCACATGGGGGCCTGCCAGCAGGCGGTCGCCAGGCGACGGCACGGCGTGGGGCATGGCGCTCAGCGGGGCGGGGAAGCTGGCCATCAGCACGCGGGTGGCGAGGGCGTCCCAACTCGGCGTCTCGCGGATGATGGCCTGGGTCACCTGGCTGATGCGGGCGAAGCCTTCGGCCACGGTGGCGCCGTAGTAGGAATGGACGAACAGCTCGGCCACGCCCCGGTCGGCGTAGTGGGCGGCGCGGCGGATCAGGGCGATCTCGGCGGGGGACTTGACCAGCCGCAGTTGCTCCACCGGCTCGCCCGGCCGGCCCCCTTGGTCGCACAGCCAGTCGGCGACCCGTGCGGGGCATCGCCGAGACCAGCGGCATCAGCCACCGCATGCTGATCTACCACTTCTGCAGCCAGGACGGCGTCTGGGCGGCCATCATCGAGCAAGCCCGCAGCACCGAGCAGGCAGCCTTCGCCGAAGGCAGCGAGGCGGTGCACTGCCCCGTGATCTTGCGAGCCTTCCTCGACGGGTTATGGCAGCGCTACAGCTCGGCGGAGGCTCTGCGCTACCAGCTGCACATCGAGGTGCCTTGCGCCACCGCGAAGCCGCCGGGGCCTTCCTCGACGGCGTGGTGACGGGCTGGCTGCAACTGCTGCCGATCAGCCGCCTCACCGGC